>JAFSJY010000040.1 GCA_017449215.1 Acholeplasmatales bacterium
CAGTTAATTTTGCAATTACCTCATATGTGCCAGCATTAACCTGATCATTATTTTCATATGTAACATTTACCCCATTTGGTAGACCTGTCACTTCTAATGAGTGAGAATTTCCATCATATACACAAGTCTCACCCGAAAAAATTATTCCCTCTACATTTGTTTTGACTTCACTAGTTTGAGGATTAGTTTTTTCACTTTCTGGGCTACATGCTACCGTTCCTAGGCACGTAGCACAAAATAAAGCAGAAAGCATAATTTTAGATATTTTCTTCATAAATGTGCTCCTTTTTAAAACCAAATAAATTATACCCCCCCCCGCGATTTTTTTCAATATGTTGTTGTGCTATTAATAAAGTAGACACTAAAGGGGTAATTGTAGACACTGTAGTATAATAAGTATACACAACCCCTAGGTGTAGATTATTATTTTATATAAAACTAATAACAAATAATATTATCAAAATAAATGAAGAAAGTCCTTCAAATAATTTGGCTATAATATAGTCATTTTAAATGAAGGACTTTTTATGTTATCATTATAAAAATAAAAGTAGTTGAAGATCTAACCTGGAAAATTACCTCTTCAACTACTACCAATAAGGTGATTAAATGATACCATTCTTTATCAAAAAAAACAAGAACGAAGAATTCAATTTTTTAGATATAAATAGATATAATGATTCGGTTAATAATATGAATTCTTATTTTATTCAGTGCAATTGTGGATGTAGAGGCTCAAGTAATTATTACTGAAGATAAACATATAATTATCATTTGTAATAATACTGAATCAATAAAATAATAAAAACTGCACGAATGCAGTTTCTATTAGTTACTATACTTTTTAATTAGATTTTCAATCTTCTTCTTGATGTCGAATGAAGCATAATCCTCATCAGCACCAATAATCTTTACATGAATAGTTTTACTTTGGTTAGACATAGCAGCAACTACACCTAAATAAGATTTTAAATCTACTTGTCCTTCAACCTTGTTTTCAGATTCAATAACAATTAGAATATCAGATTCATATGTCATTGCAAGCTTATTTAACTCAGTTGCAAATCCTAACTTACTATATACTACTTCATTACACTCAATTTTAACTTCTCTCATTTTTAAATCCTCCCTTTTATTTACTTACAACTATATTTTAGTCCTAAATTTATAAGTTGTTAATATTACGAAATCGCTATCAAAGTAAGAAAGCGTTATTCATTATTAAAAAAATGACAATATCATACATCTGGTAGTATAATATTTTCGAGAGTGATATTATGAAGGATATGGATATGACAAGTGGGAATTTAGCTAAAAAAATTCTCATATTTACAATTCCTATAATGCTAAGTAGTATATTACAGCTTTTATTCAATACTGTCGATATGATTGTTATTGGTAATTTTGCTGGAGATGCATCTCTTGCCGCTGTAGGATCTACTTCTGCATTAATTAACTTAATAATTAATCTATTCATAGGTGTTTCAATTGGTGCTAATGTAGTTGTATCTAAGGCCGTTGGTCAAGGTAATGAGGAAAAGGCCCAAAGAGCTACACATACAGCAATTTTATTTAGTATTATTGCTGGTGGTATACTAATTGTATTTGGAATTTTTACAGCAAGAACTTGGCTTACACTTATGGGTACTACTGCTGATTCAATAGATAAAGCTACAACATATTTACAAATCTATTTTGCTGGTTCTATTTTTAATATGGTTTATAATTTTGGTGCTTCAATTTTAAAATCAGTTGGAGAAACTAAAAGACCATTATTCTATTTATTATTTGCAGGTATTACAAATGCATTATTAAATTTATTATTTGTCATTTCATTTAATATGGATGTTGCAGGTGTAGCACTTGCTACAATTATATCTCAAGGTATATCTGCAATATTAGTAATTATATATTTAATGAAACGTCCTGGATATGTAAATTTAAAATTAAAGAAATTAAGAATTTACAAAAAAGAATTAGGACAAATGGTATTAATAGGATTACCTGCAGGTATTCAAAGCTGCTTAATTTCTTTTAGTAATGTATTTATTCAATCAGCTGTAAATTCATTTGATTCAACTATTATAGTATCTGGAAATACAGCATCAGCAAATATTGAAGGATTTGTTTGGGTTTCTATGAATTCCTTCTATCAGGCAGCTATTGCATTTACTGGACAAAATTATGGTGCTAATAAAATTAAAAATAGTAAAAAAATATTGCTAATATGTATGCTATATACATTTATAACAGGTATTATTTTAGGTGGTGGTGCTTATTTATTAAGAACACCATTAATAGAATTATATACAAATGGTGAGGCAGTAAAATATGCTGAAATCAGAATAACTATTATATGCTTATCTTATTTCTTATGTGGTTTAATGGATTTACCTGTTGGTTCTATGAGAGGGCTTGGAAATTCACTTCTTCCTATGATTGTATCTATCTTAGGTATGGTTGTATTTAGAATTATTTGGATATCAACTGTATTCAAATTTAATCATGAGCTTTGGGTATTATATATTTCATATCCAATATCTTGGATATTAACAGAAATTGTTCATTATACATGTTTCATATTTACATATAAAAAACGTCTTAAGCAAAGTAAATTATTAACAAATTAAAAGGGGCTGTAAAAAAAACTAGGTTTTAAATGGTTCTTACGCTTGATAGGGTATAGAACCTTTTCAAAACCTAGTGTTTTTTACAGTCCTTATTTTTTATCAGAATTATTAAAGCTTATATCAATAAGATTAAATATTTCATCATTAGATAATGATTCATCTAATATAATTGATATCCAATTCTTTTTATTCATATGATACGCAGGATAAATATTTTTATTATTTAAATAATATTCTGTTTTATCATGAAGCATTAAATTTAATACTTCTATTTCTTTATTATCTTTTCCTACAATTTTGTTTTTATTAATATTCATTATTATTCCAAACCATTTATCATTATTTGGATTTCTAAAAACACCAAAGCCTGGCTCACTTTCCCATAAATATTCTGGTATAACATTATATTTTTCTTTTATATACTTCGATATTATATTTGACTGAATAAAAATAAAATCTTCCTTTAAATAACAATTAGATCTTATATCTAAAAGAATATCTTCACATTCCCTTTTTAATTCTTCAAAAAAACCACTAGATGATTCAAAATTTATTTTTATATATTCATCATTAAAATCCTTATCGATAAGCTTTCCATAAATAATTTTATTTTTAACATTTATTATTAATTCAAATTCATTGTTATGAATTAATTTATTATAAGAATAAATGCCATCATTAAAAATAAATCCATATTTAATTAATTTTTCTTCTTTCAATTTATAATTTTTAAATAAATCATCAATAAGCTTCATAATATACCCTCTTATAGATATTTTTATTATATAGCAAAAATCTAATTACTTCATTTTAAAAGAAAAGCTGTTAAAAAATAATTTAGTTTCTTAACAGCACTTTTTTTTAAATATTCTTATTTACGAATTTTCTTATTCTATTCCAGCAATCATTACATTCCTTTAATTCATCATCATGAGTATAAAAATCATGCCACATTAAAGGATATAAATACATTTCTGATTTTTCCTGATCTAGCTTATCATATAGTGATAATGAATCTGATAATAGCATTTCTGTTTTAGCTACATTAATCATTATAGGAGGATAGCTTTCCATATCAAAATCTAATGGGAACATATATTTATCATAATTACCATTGTATGGATCAGGTAATATATCTCCATTTGCAGAACCAAATAGGATATCATCATTCATATTTTCTCTATATGATTTACCTTCACATTTAATATCACACCAAGGTGATGCTAAAACTACACAAATAGGTAATTCTTCATTATTATCCTTTAAATATTCTAATAAGCCTAATGCTAAATTACCACCAGCAGATTGACCTGCAAGAATAATCTTTTTATATTTTGATTTTAAATATAAATATGAATTATAAGCATTCTTTAATGCCTCCATATGACTACCCTGGCTAGCAACCTTATAATCTGGTAGCATTACATCTATATCATTCATATATTTAGAATATAATACAGCACCATGAATATTATTTTGACTTGCTGGTAATACATAGCCACCACCATGTAATACTAATACTACTGTGTCATTAATGATATCCTTTCTTTGGAAATAATAATTTCTAGCACTATCTATTATTTTAATTTCTACATTAAAATATTTCATTGCTTCAAAGAAATTAAGGTTAGGTCTTTCATATTTATATTGAGCTAGATACTTTAATACCTGATTAGTACCCTCGCTTCTCATCTTCTTTAATCCTTCATAATAAAGGTTAGATGCCTCTCTTGAAACATCTGTAATATTATATATTGGCATAATAAGTCCTTTCTAAAAATAAAACTGTCATATAAGACAGTCACTATTTTTTGTTGAATTTAGCTACGTAGTAAATCATATCCTCATCAGTAGGTAATACTAAAATATGATTTTTAACCTCTTCATCATATTCTCCCTTTTCTACTGTTGCCCAATCCTTTTCTTCCATAAATTTAAATTCAATCATTTGATTTTCTGGAAGCATCTTAGTTACCTGATATAAGCCTTGTTCATTTTTCTTTAGCTCAACAGCGTACTTAGGATTCCAATCTCCTAATTGAGGGATGTTACCACAAACATAAATCTTGTCTCCTGCAAATGCATTTACTAAAATTTTTACTTTTTTCGCCATAATTTTATCTCCAATCGCAAACTCTATTCTTATTGTATATCTAAATATTTTAAAAATAAAGAATAAATTTTCTTTATCTATGATAAAATTAATTTGGTGATTTAAATGAGATTTATTAGTTGGAATGTAAATGGTATAAGAGCTTGTAAGCAAAAGGGCTTTGATGATTTCTTTAAAGAAATCAACGCAGACTTCTTCTCTATTCAAGAGACAAAATGTCAGGAAGGACAAATTGATTTAAATGTAGAAGGATATTATACATATATGAATTCTGCAGTTAAGAAGGGTTATAGTGGCACAGCTATATTTACTAAGCATAAGCCATTAAATGTCTTTTATGGTATTGGAGACGAAGGAAAATATAATGATGAGGGTAGAGTTATTACTTTAGAATATGATAACTTCTATTTAGTTAATGCTTACGTACCTAATGCTCAAGAGGAATTAAAAAGATTAGATTTTAGAATGGGATATGAGGATGATTTAAGAAATTATCTTACTTCTCTTAATAAGCCTGTAATCTATTGTGGTGACTTAAATGTAGCACATGAAAGAATCGATATTAAAAATCCAGATTCTAACACAAAGAATCCAGGCTTCTCTATCGAAGAAAGAACTAAATTTACTGAATTATTAGCAGCTGGATTTAAGGATACATTTAGAACATTATATCCAGACACAGTAAAGTATTCGTGGTGGAGCTATAGATTTAATGCTAGAGCTAATAATGCAGGATGGAGAATTGATTACTTCGTAGTTTCAAATTCTATTATGGATAAGGTAATTGATTCTAAGATTCATAATGAAGTATTTGGTTCTGATCACTGTCCTGTCGAATTAGAAATTAATATTTAAAGCTTTTAAAAAGGGAATGATTTTATTGGTCATTCCCTTCGTTTTATACATTCTTAATTCCTGTTAAATCCTTTATTACCTCACTTGCGATAATTAGACCCGCAACTGAAGGTACAAATGAGGTTGAACCAGGTATATTTCTTTTAGTTTCCTCTTCTATTTTTTCTCTATCAATTTTTATTGGATTTTCTTTGGAATAAACAACCTTTAATTTTTTTATTCTTCTTTTTTTTAGCTCATATCTCATTACTTTAGCTAAAGGACATACACTTGTTTTATAAATATCTGTAACCTCAAGCATTGTAGGATTTATTTTATTACCTGTTCCCATAGAACTTATAATAGGTACATTTAATTCACTACATTTTACTATGATATCAATTTTAGCAGTAACTGTATCTATAGCATCTATTACATAATCATATTTAGAAAAATCAAATTGGTCACTAGTTTCTGGCAAATAAAAGCATTTATACTTATTAATTTTAGCATCCTTATTAATAGATAAAATTCTTTCTTCCATTACATCAACCTTATACTTATCTACTGTATCTAGGGTTGCGATTATTTGTCTATTAATATTTGTAATTGATACCTTATCATTATCAATTAAATCAAAATTAGAAACTCCAGATCTAGCTAAGGCTTCAACTACATATCCGCCTACTCCACCAACGCCAAAAACAGCAATTCTTGCGTTTTTTAATTTATCCATATTTTCTTTTCCTAATACTAATTCAGTTCTTGAAAATTGATTTATCATTTTATTCACCCTTGTCATTTTACCATTTTATATAAAATTAGTCCATTTTTCTATAAAGTTTAATTAATGATATTTGACTGATAATAAGTATTATTTTATAATATTATTAAGTTTTGATTATTTTTAATATTATTGGAGGTATCTTATGGGTTTAATTAAAGCTTTATCAGGTTCTGTAAGTAGTACTTTGGGAGACCAATGGTTAGAATATTTCTATTGTGATTCATTAGATAAGAATGTACTTTGTACAAAGGGACAAAAGAGAGTAAATTCTAAAAAGTCATCTAATACAAAGGGTTCTGACAATATCATTTCAAATGGTTCAATTATTGCCGTTAATGAAGGTCAATGTATGATGATTGTTGACCAAGGTGCAATCGTAGAATTTACTGCTGAACCAGGCGAATTTAAATTTGATAAATCAACTGAAGGTTCTATTTTCCAAGGTGGATTAGGAAAAGGAATTTTCTCTACAATTGCTAGACGTTTTAAATTTGGCGGTGACACTGGCCATGATCAAAGAGTTTATTATTTCAATCTAAAGGAGCTTATTGATAATAAGTTCGGTACAGCACAGCCTGTTCCATTTAGAGTAGTTGATAATAATGTAGGTTTAGATATCGATGTTAATGTAAGATGTAATGGTGTATTCTCTTACAAGATTACAAACCCTGTATTATTCTATCAAAATGTATGTGGTAACGTAACTGAGGCATATACAAGAGATAAGATTGATACACAATTAAAGACTGAATTCATTAGTGCTTTACAGCCAGCATTTGGTAGATTATCTGAAATGCAAATGAGACCTAACCAAATTATGACTCATATTCCTGAATTAGAAAAGGCAATGAATGAGGCATTAACTGAGAAGTGGGCTGAGCTAAGAGGTCTTGAGGTTGTTTCTATTGCTTTAGGCTCTGTAACATTACCTAAGGAAGATGAACAATTAATTAAGGAATTACAAAGAAAGGCTGTTTATGCACATAATCCTGGTATGGCTGGTGCTACTTTAGTTGAGGCACAGGCTGAGGCTATGAAGACTGCTGCTGGTAACTCTAATGGTGCAGCAATGGGCTTCTTCGGTATGGGTATGGCTCAAAATGCTGGTGGCATGAATGCACAGCAATTCTATAATATGAACGCACAGCAACAACAAATGCAACAGCAACAACAAGCTTCTGCTAATTCATGGAAGTGTGCTTGTGGTGCCACTGCAACTGGTAAGTTCTGTCCAGAGTGTGGTGCTAAGAAGCCTGAGGCACAAGGTCCTTGGAAGTGCTCTTGTGGCGCTACAGTAACTGGTAAGTTCTGTCCTGAATGTGGTTCTAAGAAGCCTGAAGCTCCAGCTGCTTGGAAGTGTTCTTGTGGCGCTACAGTAACTGGTAAGTTCTGCCCTGAATGCGGTTCTAAGAAGCCTGAGGCTAAGAAGGTATTCAAGTGTAACAAGTGTGGATGGACTCCAGCTGATCCAACAAACCCACCTAAGTTCTGTCCTGAATGCGGTGATGTATTCAATGATGATGACGCAAAATAAAAATTAGGAGATAAATAATGGAAGATTTATTTTCATGTACTTGTCCCTGCTGTGGTGGTTCTTTAAAATTTGAAGCATCACTTCAAAAGGTTAAATGTGAGTACTGTGATACAGAATATGAGGTAAGTGATTTAAAGGAATTAAATGCCTCAAGTAATACAATTGAAGATAATACAGAATGGGAAACTGCAGCTACAGATGAATTTTCTGAATCAGATTCCTTAAATGTATATTTATGTGAAACATGTGGTGGTGAGGTAATGTGTGATGAAAACACTACTTCTACAACATGTCCATATTGTGGTAATCCAGTTTTATTAAAGGGAAGATTAACTGGTGGCTTAAAGCCAAATTATATTATTCCATTTAAGCTAGAAAAGGATGCCGCAAAAGATAATTTAGGTAAATACTTTAAGGGTAAAATTCTATTACCAAATGACTTTAAAAAATTAAATGAGGTTAAAGAGGTTACTTCTTTATATGTTCCTTATTGGATTTTTGACGCAAGCGTAAATGGTATGGCACACTTTGGTGCTACTAAACGTAGAACTTGGACAGATTCTAATTATAGATATACTGAAACAAGATATTATAAGGTAATTAGAGGTGGTAATATTGCCTTTGAGCATTTACCAGTAGATGCTTCTAAAAAGATGGATGATAAGATGATGGAATCTATTGAGCCATTTAATTTTAGTGAAGCTAAGGATTATAACAATGCCTATATCGTAGGCTATGCCGCTGATAAATATGATGTTTCTAAGGAAGAAACATTTGAAAGAGCTAATGTAAGAATTAAGGAAGGTACAGTAGACGCATTCCGTTCTACAATTCATGGATATAGTACTGTAACATTTGAAAACGCAAATATCAATTATGAATCTAATTCCGCTGCTTATGCAATGTATCCAGTATGGACATTAAATTCAGAATATAAGGAAAAGAAATTCCAATTTGCAATGAATGGTCAAACAGGTAAGATTGTTGGTAATTTACCTATATCTGGAATAAAATCATTCTTATGGTTCTTCTTCTCATTCCTATTAATTACAGGTGCCGTATTTGGTATTACATACGCTATCGCATCTGAAGAGGAAATGGGATTAGTAATAGCTATAGTTGCTGGCCTAGTTATTGGTATAGCATCAGCTATTGGTATTCTAGTTGGATTAAGACGACAAATGAAGCCTGTAAGATTCCAGCATGGTGCTTCAAATTATGTTGTTCCAAACAGCTTAAATATAACTTATAGTAGAGATATCTATCTATATAGAAAAGTAACTAAAACAGCTCTTCCAAAGAGTAATAGTTCTAATAGACGATAAAAATATAACACCTCGAGATAAATTCGAGGTGTTTTCTAATTTATATTAACAATTACATATTCTTGGATAGTTACATTATTCATTGGCATTCCCCAACAAGATATACCAGATGAAACAATGAATGTTGTATTATCAATTTCTTCCATTCCATATGTTTGATCATTTTTAGCATAAACTAAGAAATTTACAGGTAATAAATTACCTCCATGAGTATGACCTGATAATACTAAATCTACCTTACCTTTTTCATTATTATAATCATTAGGCTGATGATCTAATAAAATAGTATATTTAGAATTATCTATACCATTCATTAACTCATCCATAGATAATCTAGATTTATCACTTTTATCTTTTCTACCAATGATATAAAATTCATCATTAATTAATACATATTCATCTTCTAATATGTTAACATTATTCTTAATTAATTCGTTATTTAAATCTTCTTTTCCATAATTTCTATATTTAGGATAATATCCCTTATCATGATTACCATGAATAAAATATACACCATATTTTGTTTTAGCATTACCTAATGCCTCACATGCTATAACCATTTCTTCCTTCTTAGTTTCATCATCGACAAAATCACCAGTGACAACTAGAATATCAGGATTTAATTCACTAATTTCATCAATATATTTAGTAAATCCCTTTCCATCAAAGGTGTTACCTAAATGAACATCTGTTATTTGGGCTATTTTTAAGCTATTATTCATTTTATTTGTTGTTACTGAATAATCAGTCTCAAATACCTTAAAGCCTAAAAATACGGAAATTATGACATAAATAAGAGTAAATAAAAATGATATATAGGTATGAATAACTATTTTGTTTTCTCTTTTTAAATTTATAAAGAAAAATACAATATCAGTCAATCCCATAAAAACAAAGAAATGAGCATAGATAATTGATATATGTCCAATTCTTATAAATGATATAAAAAATAAACAAAGACATATTATAAGAGGAATAACAAATCTTTTTAAAGGATCTAATTCTTTAAATATAGTTAGCTTTATCAATTTGTAATAAAAATATGCAATGCATATTACAACAATTAAGCCAGCATAAAAATTAAATGGTGACATAATTATTCCTCCCTTCTTGTTTTGCCATTAAATATAACACAAAATGGTCTTAAATTAAATAATCTAAGACCATTTTTTTAATATTATTCTTCGTTTATTACAGAAACCTTCATTGTTACTTCTTCTAATACATTCAATAATACCTTAACTGTATCAAGACAAGTAAATACATTTACGTTATTATCAATTGCGGCACGTCTAATGATTTTACCATCCTCAGATACAGAACCAGCTCCTTCACTAGATGTATTAATAACATAAGTTACATAACCAGCCTTAATTGATTCAAGGATTTCTTCACTACCCTCTGAAATCTTTTTCTTAACTCTAGTTTTAATACCATTTTCCTTTAAGAATTTAGCTGTACCTGATGTAGCTTCAATATTAAATCCTAGGTTATAGAATCTTCTTATTAAAGGTAAAGCAGCTTCCTTATCAGCATTTGCGATAGTTGCAAGAATTGTACCATAATTTGCTACTCTAGTACCTGATGCCTTTAATGATTTATATAAAGCTCTATTTAATGATTCATCATAACCAATTGCCTCACCTGTAGATTTCATTTCAGGTGATAATACAACATCTAATCCTGTAATCTTTGTAAATGAGAATGTAGGTGTCTTAACATACCATCTCTTACGCTTAGGAGCTACTCCTACATAGCCTAAATCCTTTAGCTTAGCACCTAGCATTACCTTAGTTGCGATATTAGCAACTGGAATATTAGTTGACTTAGCTAGGAATGGTACAGTTCTAGATGATCTTGGGTTAACCTCAATAATAGATACATTATTGTTCTTATCTACGATAAATTGGATATTATATAAACCAACCATATTAAGCTTCTTACCAATTCTGATTGTATAATCAATTATTGTCTTTTGAGCTTCATCATTTAATGAATATGGAGGGTAAACACTCATTGAGTCTCCTGAGTGAACACCAGTTCTTTCGATGTGCTCCATGATACCTGGGATGAATACATCCTCTCCATCACAAATAGCATCTACTTCACACTCTTGACCAAATACATATTTATCTACTAAGATTGGGTGCTCGTTATCAAACGCAACAGCTTCCTTAACCTTAGCCTTTAAAATCTTTTCTTCATAAACGATGTGCATCATTCTACCACCAAGAACAAATGATGGTCTAACTAATACTGGATAACCAATTTCCTTAGCTGCCTTTACAGCCTCTTCAACTGAGAATACACCATAACCCTTTGGCATTGGAATACCAATTTCATTCATAGCATTTTCGAATAGCTCTCTATCCTCTGCTAAATCAATTGAATGAGATGATGAACCGAAGATTTTAACTCCTGCTCTATCAATCTTAGCAGCTAGGTTAATAGCTGTTTGACCACCTAAGGCAACAACTGCACCCTCAGGTTGTTCAAAGTGAATGATATTCATAACATCTTCATATGTTAATGGCTCGAAATATAGCTTATCAGATACTGTGTAGTCTGTTGATACAGTTTCTGGGTTACAGTTTATAATGATAGCCTCATAGCCAGCCTCTTGAATACCCCAAATTGCATGAACTGTTGTATAGTCGAATTCTACACCTTGACCAATTCTAATAGGACCAGAACCTAATACAACAATCTTCTTTCTATCTGATCTAATAGATTCATTTTCATGCTCGTAAGTTGAATAGAAATATGGAACATATGCCTTAAATTCAGATGCACATGTATCAATCATCTTATATACTGGGAAGATATTGTATTCTTTTCTTAAATCATACATTTCATATGGAGTCTTGTTCCAAATTCTACCTAAGTATGAATCAGAGAATCCCCATTCCTTAGCATATCTTAATGTTTCTTCATCTAGCTTAGAATTTTTTAATTGTCCTTCTATTTCAACGATATGCATAATCTTATCTAAGAAGAATCTATCAATCTTAGTAATCTTATAAATCTTTTCTACTGTAATACCTCTTCTAAAGGCTTCAGCTACAGCATAGATTCTTTCATCTGTATTATCATCAATGAACTTTAATAATTCATCATTATTTAATTCTTTAAACTTATCTAATTCAATATGATCAACCTTATTTTCAAGTGATCTAATAGCCTTTAATAATGATTCCTCAAATGTTCTACCAATTGACATTACCTCACCAGTTGCCTTCATTTGAGTTGAAAGCTTACGGTTTGCATCTTGGAATTTATCGAATGGGAATCTAGGGAACTTAGTTACTACATAGTCTAATGTTGGTTCAAATGAAGCAACTGTAGATGAAATTTCAATCTCATCTAATGTTAAACCAGCAGCAATCTTAGCTGATACTCTAGCAATAGGGAAGCCTGATGCCTTAGATGCTAAAGCTGATGATCTAGAAACTCTTGGGTTAACCTCAATTACATAATAATTAAATGAATATGGGTCTAATGCATATTGAACATTACATCCACCCTCAATACCTAATGCTCTAATAATTCTTAATGCAGAATTTCTTAGCATTTGATATTCCTTATTAGTTAATGTTTGAACAGGGGCAACAACGATTGAGTCACCTGTATGAACACCAACTGGGTCTAGGTTTTCCATAGAACATACAATAATAGCTGTATTATTCTTATCTCTCATAACCTCAAGCTCAATTTCCTTAAAGCCCTTAATAGACTTTTCAACTAATACCTGAGTAACTGGAGATAGCTTTAATGCATTCTTAACAAGTGGTCTTAATTCTTCTTCATTATCAGCGAAACCACCACCAGTACCACCTAATGTGAATGCTGGTCTAATGATGATTGGGTAACCAATCTTTTCAGCTGCCTTAACAGCCTCATCAATTGTTGTAGCGATTGTTGATTCACAAATAGGCTCACCAATTTCAAGACAAAGCTCTCTAAATAGCTCTCTATCCTCAGCACGCTCAATAGCATCTGCATTAGTACCTAATAATTCAACATTACATTCATCTAGGATACCCTTTCTAGCAAGCTTCATTCCTAGGTTTAAGCCTGTTTGACCACCGATAGAGCATAATAATCCATCTGGACGCTCAAATCTAATAATCTTAGCAACATGCTCAAGATCAAGTGGTTCCATATAAACCTTATCTGCAATCTTAGTATCTGTCATAATAGTTGCAGGATTTGAGTTTACTAGAATAACCTCATAGCCCTCTTCCTTTAAAGCAAGACAAGCTTGTGTACCTGCATAGTCGAACTCAGCAGCCTGACCAATTACAATTGGGCCAGAACCTATTACCATTATCTTTTTAATATCTTTACGTTTAGGCATTTTTATTACCTCCAAAATCATGTAATAAATCAATAAATTGCTTGAATAAATATTCAGAATCCTCAGGACCAGCTGCTGATTCAGGGTGATATTGAATAGAGATTACATGGTTCTTAACATCTCTTACACCCTCTAATTCACCATCGATTACATTAACATGTGTTAATTCTAATCCTGTACCCTCTAATGAATTCTTATCAATAGCAAATGAGTGATTTTGGCTTGTAATTTCTACCTTGCCATTTAATAAATTCTTAACTGGGTGGTTAGCACCTCTATGACCAAACTTCATCTTATATGTTTTAGCACCATATGCTAATCCAATGATTTGGTGTCCTAAGCAGATACCAAAGATTGGAAGCTTACCCTTACATTGCTTAACTAAGTCAATTACTGGCTTAGCATCCTCTGGGTCACCAGGACCATTTGAAATAAATAATCCATCTGGTTGATGCTTCATAATATCTTCATATGTAGATGTGTATGGAACAACTACTACATTACATCCAAACTTATTGAACTTTCTTACAATGTTCATCTTAATACCACAGTCTACAGCGACTACAGTATAATTTGGATTAGCAGTTCTTGAATACCATACCTTTTTAGTTGATACTCTATCTAATTGGTTGTGTTCAAATCCTCTAGCTTTAATTTCCTTAACAGCTTCTTCAGTTGGCTTATCGATATCACAAATCATAACTAATTGTGATCCTTGATCTCTAATGATTCTTGCAAGCTCTCTAGTATCAATATTTGAAATACCAGCAGCGTCATTTTCATCCATCACGTCACCTAAAGTCTTTGTAGCTCTAAAGTTTGATGGGAAATCATTGTATTCTCTTACTACGAATCCGCTCATCTTAATTGACTTAGATTCATAGTCATCATCAGTAATACCATAATTACCAATTAATGGATAAGTCATACATACTATCTGACCACAATAAGATGAATCAGATAAAATTTCTTGGTAGCCTACCATAGATGTATTGAATACTATCTCGGCAATAACTTCCTTATTACTACCAAATCCAACACCTAAGAACTCCATTCCGTTAGCTAAAACTAGTTTTCGATTCTTTTCAACCTTCATATTATTCTCTCTTTCCCTTTAAGATAACAAAAAAAGTTTTCTAGCCAAAAAGACTAGAAAACTAGTAATATCATAAAATTTGGTATTATTTCTTCTAATTCATCTAATCTTGTTAGCCTCACTGGACTATCTTAAAGTTTCCGTAAAAATAATATCACTTAATACAAATCTATTCAAGTTTTTTTTATTTAATTTTAAAACTTTTTTAATGAAAACGATTATATCATTTATGATATAAAATTATTTCTCAAAATTTTCCTTCCACTTACTTGCTAAATCCAAATCCTTCTTACAGCCAACACCATTTAAATAGCAAATATATAAATTATACATTGCCTTTTTATAGCCAGCCTCAGAAGCTTCATTAAATAGATTAAAAGCTAATTTAGGGTCCTTCTTACAGCCTAAACCATTATATAAGCATATTGCCTGATTATACATTCCCTTAGGGTCATGCTTCTCCGCAGATTTAGCAAAGCACTTATATGCTCTTTCAGGATTCTTAGCAATACCTTCTCCATTTAAGAACATTTTACCTAATCTATTTAAAGATAGAATATCACCATTATCGGCAAGCTTTTGATTAATATCAAAGGCCTTTTCATAATTTACAGCTATACCCTCACCTGCATAATAGCAACCAGCTAAATAAGGACCAGCCTTTAAATTATTTAATTCATATGATTTTTTATAAAATTCAAAGGCTTTGCCAAAATTTTGTAATGTACCGGTTCCATGAGTGTAACAAATAGCTAAATTAAGCATAGCTTCCTTATCCTCTAAATCACTACCTCTTCTAAATGCCTCAAAGGCCAATGGATTATTAACAGTTGTTCCTATACCTTTTAAATAGCATTCACCTAAATAATTAAATGAATATGGATATCCTTTATCAGAAGTTTTTTTGAATAATTCAAAGGCCTTTTCTTTATTTTCTTCTACTCCGTCACCATTTAAATAAGCTAAAGCTAATTTATGCATAGATTCAGGATCACCCTTCATAGCATTAGCTATTAATTCTCCATTATCTATCTTTTTATGTGCTTCTTTCTTTTTTCTTGTTAGTAAAACTATTAACAAAGCTACCAAAACCAATAAGACAAAACTACCAATTGCAACAATTACAAGGTTCTCCTTAATAAACTGTAACATATATTTCACCGCCGTTCCCTTTATAACATTATAACTTTAAAATGATAAATTATAAAGCATAATAATGTGTTTTATCTAATATCGGACAACGAGTATAAAAATAAAGCCTATGCGGGGGAAATTGCATAGACTTTATATGTAAGAATATTAAATAAAAATATATTAAATATTTTGAACTGATACTAGCTTAGATGAATAATTTGTTAATGCTTGCTTTAATTCTTTATTTACATCATATGAAGCATCATCAACTGAATTATTGAATGTCCAATGGAAATCTCCACCATCAATTCTACCAGCATATTTTACAACACTTACCTTTGCGTCTTGTGCTGTATGTAGTGTATATGCATACATAGTTGATGCAGTATCGAAATTATTATATGGAACACTTGCAGGTGATTTTACACTGCTTGGCACAATTTCACTTCTTGATGAAGCATTATATGCATCAAAGTCAGTATTGTTATCTGTATACTTTGTATATCTAAATGTTCCATCAAATACGTTACCATATTCCTTAATAACTCCACCATATTCCTTAGATAATGTTCTTCCTCCATCATCTTGAATATCATGAGCCATTTGGCCAGTAATAAATGGAATCATACCTGATGTTGATCTAAAATAATTATTTTCTGCAAAAATAGATGCACCCATTGCATTACCAATACCATACTTAGCATTACCATCAAAATAATTATTATAAACATGAACTGTACAAGTTCTTACTCTTGGATGGCGTGAATCTGAATGATCATACCAGTTATGATGATATGTAACATAATTTTCTGTTGTTTCATCCTTCATACCTTGTAGATTACATTTACCATTGTCGAAGAAATGATTGTATGAATGTGTTACATAAGAGCTCTTCTTTGTATCTAACGCACCATCACCCTTAGCTTGGTCAGAATCGCTACCTGCGTCACCATAGAAGAAATCACAGTTATGAACCCAAACATGGTTATTTGCTTGTTGTAAGCCACAGTCATCACCTTCACTACTGTTACAGTTCATAAAGGCTAAATTTCTAATTTCAACATTAGATGAATTCTTTAAAACAAGACCGAAGCCATTCATTGTTGCATCATTACCAATTCCTTCTACTGTTAAACCAACAGTTGCAGAATCAATATATAAATCACCCTTTGTTAAAACACTTGGATCAGTAATATTACCAATAACTCTAATACAAAGTGGATTTGCTTTAGTATTTCCCTTTAAGTTATTAATAATATTTTGAATTCCAGTTACAGTAGTTTCTTTACCCTTTTTATCTACTGTCTTTAAAGAAACAGTATCCTTGTTTGAATTAGATACATAAACGATATCAGCATTTGATTTTAATGTACCATCGTCATTATAAGCACCTGATGATGAACCACCAACAAATCCAAATCCATCTCTAATATGTGCTACAACTGTAATATCAGCAACTGCGGCAGCATTATCAACTTCAGCATTATTAACAACTGGAACTACCTTTAAAGAATACTTTCCAGCCTTTAAACCTACAGCATCTGTTCTAATATATGTATTAGATCCATCTCTATATTTTCTAGTTAATTGAGAATTTAACTTAGTATAAGTTGAATCTCCTTCTTTTTTAACATAAGCATTATATAAGCTAGCATTAGCATATTCATTATATGTAACATAGCAAGCTTCTAAATCTCCATATGCCTTTGTTAATTGAATCTTGCCAGCCTCATTTGTAAATTGTCCATTAGAATTAGTATCATCTAAACCAGTTTCAGATTGAGATTTTCCTTCTTCAGTTTTGTTTTCACTTGTAGTACCAGTTTGATTTACATTTTCACTACTATTTCCATTTTCAGCATTAACTATTGGATTAGTTGTACTATCATTTCCACATCCAGATAATGTAAATACTGCCATTGCAGCCATAGCTAATCCTAAAACAATTTTTCTCTTTTTCATAAACATTTTTCTCCTCATACGTAAGCGTTTTCTTTTTGCTTACATACTTTAAACAAAGAGTTTAAAGATTTTATTGGTAAAATTTAAAAATTTTTTTTAAAAATTTAAAAAGGGATTACCAAAAGTAATCCCAAAACTAAAATATTATTCGTAGCAAGTAACCTTAATAGAATTAATTGTACCTTGCTTTGCATTGCTCTCTTTATCCTTAGAACATACAATTTCAACTTTGATATATAAATCTCCAGTTGCTGTAATTGTGAATTCTAAATCTTGTGCAGTCTTATTACTCTTTGGTTGTTGCTCACTTAAAGCAGTCCAAGTTGTACCATCAGTTGAATAAGAAACCTTAAAGCTTACAGCACCATCATATCTTGTTGCATTTAATACAACTTTAGATACGTCAGTATATGTAGTCTTAGTAATACCAGTAATAGAACTATTTTTCCATACATTACCATTAAATGTTGTTGAAGCACCAGTAATATTGAAATCTGATGTAGTTAAAGTCTTAGTGACTTGAACACTTGGTAATGAATCTAATTCAGCTTCTGCAGCTGTTAAAGTTGCATAGTTAGTTACTAATGCTTGATTATCAGATGATAATGCATCATAAATTGATCTAGCTAATTCAACAGTTGCCTTATCTGCTCTTGTTACAGTTGCAGGTAATGAATCAATTAAAGCAATTACATAATTCTTATTCATTGTTGCTAAATTTGTAGCATTTACTTGAGACTTTTGGTCTGCAGATAATGCATTATATGCAGTTAATGCTGCTTCATATTTCTCAATAGTATCTGCAGCTTCGATTAAATCATCAACTGTCTTAACAGCTAATAATGAATTATATGTTGCCTTTGCTGCTTGTAATGTTGAATAGTTTGTTACTTCATTCTTTTGTGAATCATCTAATAATGCATATAAACCTTCTGCATACTCAATTGCAGTCTTAGAATCTAATGTTACAGTACCAATTGCATCAATTGCATTAATACATGCAGTTACTGCAAATGAAGAATATGCTTCTTCAGCTGCTGTTAATGTAGCGTAGTTAGAAATTGTAACATCTGGACATCTAGCAATTAAAGTATTATATAAGCTTCTTGCTGACATAACAGCATCACCAGATGTACTTGTTACAGTGCCAATAGCATCAATTGCTGCTTCTACAGCTGTCTTACCTAAATTCTTATATGTAGCGAATGCTGTAGTTACAGTATCATAATTTGTAACCTGAGATTGTAACTCACCTAATGTTGCATAAATATCCATAGCTGACTTAATTGCTTGATAGCATGCATCATCAAATGTTACAGTTGCTGGAATAGCAGCTACTGCAGCATTATAGCTTGCAATTAACTTAGCATTTAATTCAGCTGAATTATATTCTTCAAATACACACTTAGTTACTGTAGTTTCCTTATCATTCTTACCATTGTTACCAGAGAATGCAACACTACTTGCAATTACATAAGTACCATTTTCTAATACTGCAGTCTTATCAGATGAAGATAATGCTAATACTAATGTACCATCCATCTTTAATAAGTAACCAGTATCGAAACCAACATTTGAAGTTGCTGCGATAGTAATAGTTACAGGGGATGTAACTGTAAATACCTTTACAATACCCTTTGCCTTAGATATAGATAATGTCTTAGCACCACTAATTGTTTCACTTGAAGCAGTTGTTGTAACATTAGTATCTGTTGTGCCAATCTTACACTTACCAGCTTCTGTTCTATATGCAGAACCTGAAGTTAAAATACAATCTAATCTTGCTTGAGCAGCTGATGTTAAATAACAATTACTTCTCTTATTAGCTGAATCATAATAGAAAAGATCTGGATTTGTATCGAAATTTGCATAGCTTGTATTTGTAGCATTATCCTTACAGCTAGATGAATCAACCTGTTGCTCACGTGATGTAGCTACAGTTGCATCGTAATTGTTGAAGCAACCAACTAATAAGTTGTTGTATGACTTACAAGTACCAGTACCACTTTCTGCCTTATATTCAACAACTCTTGAGCATCCCATATAATAGTTACCTTCAGAGAACATATATGAATTTGCTCTTAATGAAGATACAGTGTCTGTTGTACCAATGACTAAATTGTTATAGAAATGAATATTTGCTTGTCTTGCAAGAGGTTGTCTTGCTGCACAGTTATTCCAAAAATTATGATGATAAGATAAGCAATATTGAACACTTGTCTTAGATGAGCCAACTAGGTTAGTCTTATGACAATCCTCGAAGTAGTTATAGCTACATGTGAAATAGCGTCCACGCTTAAAGTCACAAGAACCATCACCCTCGCTCTTATCTGATTCTGCAGGGTTTGAAATCTTTGGAGCTATAAATGTATTATGATGTACCCAGCATCTTTCTACTGCTGCAGTAATTGTTAATGTAGATTCAGTTTCCTGACCTTCCATACCAATTGCATCTTCAGGAGTGTTAATGAATGCTAGATTTCTAACTTCGAAACTCTTTGCGTAATCCTTATATGCAGTTTCGCAAATTAAATGGAATCCCCATCCATCGATTGTAGCTTCACTACCAACACCCTCAAGAGTTATATTCTTGGCTGACTTCATACGAGCCATATGACCATTATCGCCTTCAGAACCACCACAGTCTACAGCATCATATGCTGTTAAACCTTCAATTTTACCAGCTTGTTTTGCATCAAATGTACCAGGAGCGTATAATCCTGTATTTGATACGCAGCCAACGAATCTAACAACAAGTGGAATATTATCTTGAGCTAAATCTAGTAAAATACCTTGGTTAGTATTACCCTTGCCATAATATGTCTTACCATTAGATACCTTCTTACATTCAGTCTCATGACCAGCTTCACCACAAGCCTGACCAACTGAATTTAAGATATTACCAATTCCTGTTACAGTTTTACCCTTATATGTTAATGGTACTGAATTCTTATTTGCATCAGTTACATATAAAACAATTGCATTATCCTTTAATGTACCATCATCATTATATGCACCAACACCCTCAGTGTTATTAAAATGTGCATAACCAGATCTATCATATTCTAATACATTTAAAGAAACCTTAGTCTTAACAGAATTAGATTCAGCACCATTCTTTACTGCTGCTATTTCTACTTCATGTGTACCCTTTGTTAAACCAACTAAATCAGTTCTAACACCAGTAGCGAATTCTTGTGTATAAGCAATTTTCTCATCCACCTTATTACCATCTACATAAATATTATAAGATTCAGCCCCTGAAACCTTACTATAAGTAATAGTAGCTGATTCATTCTTACCAGCAGATGCTAAAATTTGTACTTCACCTGATGTTACAGTAGAACCAGGATTTGATGAAACAACATTTGATTCATCAACGTTACCTTGTCCACCCTGTTGACCACCTTGGCCTTCGCCACCTTGTTGACCTTCTTGGCCTTCACCGCCTTGTTGGCCACCTTGGCCTTCGCCACCTTGCTGGCTGCCTTGACCTTCACCGCCTTGTTGGCTACCTTGACCTTCTCCACCTTGTTGACCACTTTGACCTTCACTAGTTCCTGTACCAGTACCCTCACCTGTATCAACAGTTGTCGGACCATTATTTGTACTTGAATCGTCACATGCAGATAAAGCAAATACTGCTGCGGCAGCCATTGCTAAACCTAATAAGATTTTTCTCTTTTTCATAAAACATTTTTCTCCTCTTGTGCAAACGTTTTCTGTTCGCTTCTAATCTTTAAACAAACTACTATTTGAATTTATTGGTATTTTTTTAAAAAATTTTTTTTAGCAAAGAAAAAACCGAACTACTAAGGTTCGGTTTCTAGCCCTAAAAAATTACTTCTTATCAACTTTTACAACATTCTTAGCTTGAGGTCCTCTTTCGCCTTCCTCAAGATCAAATGTTACAGCTTGACCTTCTTCTAAAGTCTTGTAGCCATCAGAAACGATTGCACTAAAGTGTACAAATACATCCTTTCCCTCTTCTGGCACAATAAATCCATAACCTTTCTCGGCATTGAACCATTTAACCTTACCATCCATAAAACCTGTAATACTCCTTTCGACATAAAGCCTATATTTATTATACAATGGTTTTTTTTAGGTATCAAGTAAAATTTAAAACGTTTTCATCAAAAAAGAATAAATTACTATCATTGTTGAAAAAAAGAAGTTAATTACTTAACTTCATTTTTCATAATAATTGCATTTAAAATATTAACAATATTATTAATAGAATTCTTATTTTCTTCCTTTAAATAATTCTTATCAAAATTCTTTAAGGCATTAGAAAACTGAATTTTAGCTGTCTTCTTATTATTAAATGTTATTAATACATGATATTCTTCTGCTTCAAATGCTTCATCTAATTTAGCATTTTCAGTTTCCTTATCATCATAATAAACACTAAAATTTAATATATCATCATATTCACAGAATATTGCATTCTTATCCTGATAATTAAATGTAATAGCTTTAAGCTCATTATCACAATTAATATAAAGTGGGAATAATTTAGATACTACCTTATAACCATCATATTTAATCTTACCATTCTTTTCGATTGCGTCTGCATAAAATGCTTGGAATGCATTCCAATATTTCTTTTTATTTAATAAATATAAAAAAACACTGCAGCAACAAGAAAGAATTGATAATACAATACAAACTACTCCACCTGCAACTGATCCCATTACAAAGAATACAATTCCAACAATTAATAATACAACGAATGCTAAAGCGCACATTGGAGTAAAATAATCTACCTTATATTTAAATTTATAATGATTTTTAATAGATTTAATATCCTTCTTAGATGCCTCTTCTAGCATCATTATAGATTCATATCTCTTTTCATTCTCTGTTAATATTCTCATATTTTTTACCTCGTAGTATTCTATTAAAATTTTAACACTTTTTGAAATAGTTGTAAAATTTAATTTTTAAATTCAAAAATCACCAAATTTATAGTATAATATTTTAGAATTGAGAGGAGGGTAAAAATGAATAACAAAAAGATTTTAGTAATACAACAAATTTCATGTTATGGTCAAACTGGCTCTTCTCTATCACTTGCTACTCTATCCGCTTTTGGATTTGAGGTAGCAATACTTCCTACCTATTTAGAATCTACTCATAATGATCCATTTACTGGAATACATGAAATAGATTTTACAGCTGATATGGAAAAGATAATTGATCACTGGAAAAGTGAGCATATACAATTTGATTCAATCTTAGTTGGTAAGGTTAAAAATGGTAAGCAATTCGAATATATAAAGGATGCTAAGCAATATCTATTAAAGGATGATGGTATCTTTATTGTAGACCCTTGTATGGGTAATAATGGAGATGCATTCCCTGATTTAGAAATTGATGTAATATCTGGCTATATTGATTTATGTAGTATAGCTGATTATATATTACCTAATGTAACTGAGGCATGTTTAATGACAAGACATGATTATGATGTATATCAAGGTGATAGCTATTTAAATGATTTAATAGCAGAGCTTGTAGGAATTGGTCCTAAGAATGTCATTATTACAAGTGTTATGGATGATGAATATTCTATTGGCTGTGTATCATATGATGGTTTAACAAAAACAACAATCATTAAAGAAAAGCTAGATAATACATATAAAGGAATTGGAGACCTATTCTCTGCATTAATGACTGCCTATATTAATTTAGGTATGCCTATTAAGGGTGCTATAGATTTCTCTACTGATTTTATCTATGATGCAATCGAACAAACAAGCGAATTAGAATTCCATGATTATGGATTAAAATATGAAGATTTAATTAAAGAATATTTAAATAAAAAAGATCCGAGATATTAGAATCTCGGATTTTAAATTATTCATATAATTCTGCAGTTATAAAATGAATAGATCTACTATTATCATAATCATCATAAGAGAAATTATGATTCTTTAAATACTTTTCAAATTGATTAATTACATCATCATAATACTCCCCCATGAATTTAACTAAATCGTCTCTTTCATCTGTATTAGTAACGATGTTTTCAATTTTAAAGAATCTATATAATACCTTATCTATTTCTACATCACTAGATACTGTAGTAATTTCATTTTTAATTTCTGTTTCAGGATAAATAGAATCTAAATTAGATACTTCTAATAACTTATTTAAATATGATTTTAAACTGCCATCATATCGATTATTATTTACATAATCATATAATTTATCATCAACCTGATCAATATTTAAATAATAATCTAAATTCATTTCCTTATCAGGTAAATTTAATATTTCAGAATAATTAGCATATACCTGATAAATCTTATAAACTGAATTATCATCATCTGCTAAGCCTAATAAGTAATCATCTAATATTGTATAATAAGCACCATGCATATCAGCATCTAGCTTACCCTTAAGCCATAATTCCTTTACAATAACAGTTAAGCTATCTAGCTTATAATCTAGATATACATCAACTATATCATCATAGAAATCCTCATATGGAGCGTTATCTAAATTTGATTTAATAAAATTAACTAATCTTGAAGGCTTCTTATTTCCAATACAAATACCAGCATATGCTAAGAATAATACTCCTCTTCCCATATCCTTTCTCTTATCATTTAATAATGTTTCCTCTACTAAATGATAATTACCATCAAATGTATTTACTAACGCAGGAACAAAGACATCATAAATTGTATTACCAAATAATTCATTTGTCTTTTCTTCCTTTAAATTAAATACCTCAACTAATGTAGGAAATATACTCTTTTCACCTATAGTAGAAAGTAAGATAATTGAATAAATTAAAAGAGGGTCAGAACCATTACCATTTATTAATTTATTAACATTACCAATTAGCTCATCCTTATGCTTGCTAATTTCTTCTTTGTTGTCAATAATTAGCTTATAATCAACCTTGTTCTTATAAAAGCCATCTAAAATAGTGTCAAATACCTTCTCCATAATTACCTTGTATTATTAAATTAGTAAGAATTGTACTAAGTAATAATACTTTCTCCTTTCTTACCTCTCAATTATTTATACACCATTAATTTGATGTTATAATTTTTTAAACACTGTGGATTTGTTTCTCATAGTTTACAGCTA
>JAFSJY010000041.1 GCA_017449215.1 Acholeplasmatales bacterium
CTGCTTTCTTCTTCATATCATCAATTGCTTTACACATATTTACATAGCCTCCTTCTGTATTTTTTTCGAATTCTGAATTTGTTACTTCATTAATTAATCCAACTGCTTCGTTTGACACTTTCTTAAAATCAATATCATTCTTAGCTTTTTCTAGTTTCATTTCATCATCAGAATACTTAATATATTTTAGTACAAATCTCATTTCAGTAGTTAGTTTACTGAAATCTTCATTATTGATTTCATATGGTGAAATAAGATGTAATTTATAATCATATATTCTATCTTTAATGAATTGATATTTTCCCATATCCAACATTTCATATAAGGATTTAGGTCCATTCCACTCACCATTACCTAAGTATAATACTAAAGTAATAACTGGTTTCAATTTTATTTTACCATTCTTTTTCTTATTTTCAATCTGGTTTATATATGATAATGCGTCATATATCATACACCTGAAAACCATCTTATTATCAATCTCAGATTGATTCTCAATTCCAAAGATAATATATGTATTATTACTATCCTCCTTGATGCAAGCTTCTTTTACTAAATCACGATATCTTTGAATAGTAAAATCATCTTTTAAGGTTTCTACTTGTGTCGTATCTAATTCCTTTAAATCAGAATCCTTAACCTTCTTTTTACCATCAAAGAAATAATAATTAATTAAATCGGCAAATATAATATTATCTTTTATATATTCTTTTGCCAAGCTATCTTTATTTTTTCTCATATGCTATGACTCCTCCTACAACCAAAATTATAGAATATAAGAATATATAGATTAATAGTTTTCGTGTTTTCTCAAAAAAAGTTTTCAATCTCCCGTGCATTGTCACTTTTGGCTATTTTTTAGGGGGTTTTTGAGAAAAAATCATCATACAAATCTATCTAACTAGTAAAGCAGCAATTGCAATCATCATATAAAGAAAAAGAGATACCATTATTTGGTACCTCATAGTTTCTAATCTCCAGATTGTGAATCAGGATCTTGCATTTCACAAGATAATGTTATTCTATATTTTGGCAATTTAAATTCGCTAATTGAATCATTTGTTGCAGTTGACTTAATTCTTATTTGTAACCATAAATCAAGTCTACCTACACTACCAACATTATTTGCAGGTATTGTCATAGTTGTATTTAATGGATTAAGCTCAAATGCTGAATAAGAATTATTGCTAACAAAATCAGTCCATTCACCAAATGTTACTGCAGATGTTGACTCAACAATACCAAGTCTTACTTCAAATTCACTTAATAAGCTAATATTAGGTGAATATCCATTTTCTTCTATAAATCCAAAATTCAATTGATTCTCTAATCCAACATAATTTGTGATTTCAAATTTATAACCATACACCTTACTAGGAGCTGCATCAGTAATAGTTACTGTATTTAAAAGGTTTGCTTGTGAATCCTGTGATAAGGCATATCTTTGATCAACATAATCAAATGAATAATTTTCAGTATGATATTTATTTTGATATGTTACAAAAGCTTCTGCCTCAGGGCTATAATACTTATCAACATTTTCTGATGAACTTAAATCAGGAACACCATTATAATTTGAATCATTAGCTTCATATAGTGATACTAATGAGTCAATTTGTAAAATGTTAAATTGCATATCTGTCATTCTATCAGTTGATAGATACCATGCAAATGAAATTATAATAATTGTTATTATACCAGCAGCCAAAGCGACTACGGGTAATATTACTTTGTATTTTTTCATAGTCACCTGACCACCTTTCTTATCTTAAGAATAAGTAAATTTCACCAATGTTGAAATTCTTTCGAGATAATAAATTACCATAGCTGGCTTCAGCTTGAGCAATTAATCTATAGTATTGAGTAAAATCTTCATAAATACTAAATGAATAATATAATGAGCCATAATCACTATCCCAAGTATGACTTAATATAGGCATATCTAGTGCCGGACTATCATCTTTATTGATTTGATAACCACTAAACCATGTATATTCTGTATCAGCTGTAAAATCAGATACTGGATCACCATTGGCATCCTTTAAAGTTAAATTCTTATATCTAAATGCTCCTGTTACATAATGACTTTTACCATCGACAACAAATTCATCACCAACGATATTCTTTAGATATATTTCATAGCTTTTACCGTCTTTACTAGAATCAATTTTATAACCAATAGTTATATCTACATGCTCACCTGGTAACATTTCAGTAATAACAAAGTATGTTGTTTCTTCAAATTCATCAATGGTTTCAGTTGTATCAGTTGAAGCTGTATAAATAGTTGATTCAACTAAAACTAGCTTACCACCAGATTGCTTTTTATATTTGTTAGTAGTAATATCGCCATTTAAGCTATATCTTACAGCAGTAACATCATCTAGCATACTAACAGAACTATCACTAGCTGATACACCAGTTACACCATGTACCTCAGCTTTAGAGTTAGTAACATACCAACCAAAAAGGGTGAAAACTAATAATAAAGTAGTAAGAGATAATGTTATTACATTAGTTATTAATTTAAATCTTTGGCCCTTATCCATATTAGTTTCCTCCCTTCTTCTTTTTTTAATATCTATCTACATAGAATTTTACATTAACAGTATTACCACTAAATGTGTAGTTTACATAGAAATATGTAGCAGTATATTCAGTATATGTATTACCTTCATCGTCTGATGTTTGGTAACCCCAAGTAAATGCACCACCAGTATTTGCAAGTGATAAATTAGCTACTGTATAAGCATTCTTAAAAGTATTAACATATAAGCTTTCTATGCTCACTTCAGTAGATAATTTATTTTGATAAATAATTGATTTTAATTTTACATAATCATTATAATCATCTGAATCTGAATAAATAACTGGTACACCACTTGATACTTGATTAAATACTGCAACACCGTTTCTTAATAAATCATTATATGCTTGTAAATTAGTAATACCAAGTGAACCTTTAATAGGATTATTAGTAGTAGCATTATTACTATAAACATATACTTCTTCTAGATTCTTTAATTTAACCAAATCATTAAAATTATCAATGCTATTATTAGATACATCTAAAACTTTTATAGAATTCATTGTGCATATATCAGAAATATCAGTAATACCACAACCACTTAAAATTAAATCAGTAACTGAAGTCATAGATGAAAGACTTGTTAATACTGATGCAGATAATGTAATACCACTTAAATTAACTTTAGTAATACTTGTTAAATTACCAATACCTGCATAATCTGTAACACTTGATAATAAACTATCTGAATTATCTAATTCTACATCTAGAGATAACCAGCTCTTTGGTATAAATGAATTAGCAGTAACACTTGATGCTGTTATATCAACTGCTGTATCATCAGGATTGAAGTTGTTATAAATCCACGCAAAGAAACTTGTATCATGAACTGCATTTGTTGCAGAAGATGATGAATTCCAAAATAAACCACCATCAACTGTAAATTCTGTACTTGTTAATTCTGTAATATAATCAGTTTCATTTAAATGATATTTATATAATGTCCAGCTAGCATTAGCGGCATTAAATTTATAATTATACAACAATAACATCTTAACACTATTAGCAGAAGCATTTTGTGCATCAATCTTAAAGATATATTTTGCATCATCATATTGTGCTATTTGTGCTAAAGTTATGCTATTTGAAGATAAATAACTATCTAATTGATCTGACAATGATGTTTGAGATGAATAATTAGTAAATGTTAATCTTTCAGCACCATTGTAATATAATACTAATTTCAATGTAGAAGGCATACCTAATGTATATGTATAATAAGTAATTTCTTCTCCTGAAATTGTTTCAGTTGTTTTTGTAAATACATTTGCAAAATCATAACAAATGTATGGAGCACCATTTCCAAAACAGAATGGCATTTCAAATGATGTAGTCATATATGATACAACCTGTGGATCATATAAATTATAGTATGGTAAGAAACCAGATAATGTATCTCCACTTTCTGCTAAGTAATTGATATATAAATCTACATCTACTGTTTCAGCGTCTGTACCAGTACCAAATGTAAATGATACTGTCATATATGATGTTTTAGCAGGTGGCACCTGACCATCAGCTACTGTTAACATATAAGTTGTACCATTGTAACTATAATAAGTTTGTGCATCAGTACTTGTCTTTAATGCATAAGATAAACCCGTAATATTATATGATGATACATATGAGTATGTTGTAGAATCTAACACACTACCTAATTCAGATAATTTATATAATTCTTTATATGTATCAGCTGAATTATAAATAATAGAACCGCCATATAATTTATTAATTATTAATCTAGCAATTGTTTCATGATCTCCTACATATGCAGAATACATATTTAATTTCTCAGTAGTTGAATTATTATAAGTAACAACTAATTTAAAACAATCACCATTAGGCTCTAATATATATGCATTACCTTCTGTATGTGATGTAGTTGTAACTGAATTATTAGATAAACCCTCAGTAGAATATGAATATGTTATACTACCATCTAATCCAGTTAAAGGTAACTTAACACCATGATTAAATTCGTAATAATAACCAGATAATATAATACTTTCATTTATTCTTAAATCAGTACCATGGTAATAATCACTAATATATGCTTTTAATAATTGAGTTGCTACCTGATTCTTAACTGTTGCATTAGATAAATTAACAACATGTAATTTAAATGTACATGAGATAGGATTATCCCAATTTTCGTGATTAATACTTGCAGTTAAATTTACATCTGCTGATTCAGTAGGTAATGTTACCTTACCTTCACTAGTTACAATACTTGTATTATCTGATGAATAAGTAATTGTAACATCGGTAGATAAATAATGATCAGGTAAATCTAAATCTTTATAAATGAATGAACAACATTCGCTAGCGTTACTATTATAAGAACAAGTCTTTGAAGTAATGAATTTATCTTGAGCAATAGTAAATGATGAATCACTTACTGTATCATAATCATTAAATTCTACTCTCTTATTAATATCTGATGCGATATTATTACCTACAAAATATAATGCAGAGTATGCAGTATATTTAGGGTCAATATGTAAAACATTAACACACGATTCTTCTGTAATAGTATTACCACCATTGTTATAAGTCATACTATTAGTTACAAAGCTTGCATAAGGTAAATCAACAGTGATTTTACCTTCTCCATTTGTACCTAATGATACAACTCCACTATACATACTGAAGCATCCTGCATAGCCATGCTTAAATGTTAGTGAGTAATCATTTAAATTTAAAGTTTTACCATTTAAGTTCAAATGAATATCAGCTGTTATAATGATATCTGTTTCCAAATCTAAGTTAGCAGTTAACTTTAATATCTTTCTATCGCTAACATTTGAAACAATATTCTTATCGTTATAAGCTTCTGCTTTTGAATAATCGAACAAATCTTCAAAAGAGGCTATTTCAATTACTGTTTCATCTGTAATTCCAGTAGTAGCAGTAACATCTTTAGTAGATGTTGCTCTAAAATAAGCAAATATACTTATTCCTACTGCCAAAAACATAATAGATGCAGTAATTATTAATATTACTATTTTTCTATTAAATTTTTTCATGAGATAGCCTCCTTTCATTTTTAAGATGTTAATGAACCTACAAACTTTAACTTGTAAGTCTTTATATATTCTGTCCAAGCACCTGTTGTAGAATCATATGTTCTAATCATCGCTGATATTTGAACAGTAAATGTACCTGAATAACCTAGGTAGTCCTGGCCATCACCTATTGTTTTAGGAACTAATTTGTCATTAGTTAATTGTGTATAAGTTGTAGCACCATCAGTTGTGAAACCTAAATCATTGAACTTAACTAAGTTAACAATATTAGTTTTTTCATCTAATACAACTTTATACCATTGGCTACCATCAAAGAATCCGAAGCTAGCACCAGACGTTGCATAACAATAAGAGCCAACCTCAAGACCACCTGTACCAAGTGATTGTAGAATATTATCAGCTGTATTTGATGTATATGCACAAACTTTAACCCACTCAAATGCAGTATTAGATGAGTTAGGCATTATTCTATAAACATAACCATTTTCGTAATAATTTCCACCTGAAGAATAAAATTTTATACCATTATATGCACAATATTTTCCATAATATTCTCCATAACGATAATCTGCAAAATGGGAATTTGCTTCAGCTAAAATGGAATCCATTGTATCCCCGGAAGGTTCAACCAACGACGTTGAATAATATGTCCATATTAATTCTCCATTGCTTACGCCCAATATATATCCATAATTTTGGTTATAAGTTACAGAATTCGAAATCATACTTAAAACATATATACCATCAGTCGTAGTTGTTCCAGAATATTTATATACAAATTCATAACTGCTCATATTATTATATATTTCGTTTTGCTTATCTAATGATGTATGACTACTAGAATCTATAATAGAAACATAATTCAAATAAGAATTGAAATAGAATTTATCAAATACCCATGTTGATGTTAATGGTACAGTATTCCAATCTATATCGAATCCAGAAACATTTGTTCTTGTTACACTACTTGCAGGAAGTATACTTGTAAAATATGTGCTGAAATCATATAAAACACCATTTATAGAAACAGTTTTTATTGCTTCACCATCTATTAAACCTGCTCCATCAGTATTCAGACCACTCGGAAGTGTAAACCAACTATTGAAACCATTAGTAAAATTACTATATAACCATTGCTCCTGAATATACCAAAAATCCGCTGTATATACATCACCAACAATTCTATACGTTCTCGATCTTGTATTTACCGGATAAATAAATCTAGCATGTACATATAGTAAGGTATTTTGTTTAATGTTAACACTATTTCCGTTTTCATCTAATACTGTTGTGTTAGGCCCAGCGTAGAATGTATATGTACTACCTCCGTTTTCATAATCAAAGATAGTTTTTTCTGTCTCAGTGTAAAGAATTGTTGTTCCTTCTGATTTTTTGATAACATAACCAGCGGCATAATAACCAGAATAAGTTTGAGTTGTGTTATCAGTATATGTTATCTTAATTTCTGATGGAACATTACCTCTATGGTCGACAGTGCAATGTATACTTATGATTACTTTATCAAAGCATTGTCTGTCATTATTAGTCCAAGATGCTGTTTGTGCTGGATAATAATAAACATTGCCGTTACTTCCTTTATTATTGTTGTATCTAATATACAAAGTTTTGCCAAGATACATAGTACTTGTTATTGATTTAAACTGGTATGTTTGTTGTCCTCCTACTAATCTAGGGGAATAATCTAAAACAGTTGAACCATATAATAATCCATGTTGCCAACTATCACCAAAACTAGTGCTGCTATTATAATTCCAAGATGTAGCAATGATTTCTATCGTGTACTCATAATCATTAACTGTATAACCTTGTTGAGATAGTTGATTACTAATATATGTTTCAATAGTTGATTTATTAGGTAAAGCAACACTTGTTGTTCTATTATAATTAGATGTTCTTTCGTAAACATTATAAGTGAGTTCAACATCAGATATCACATCAGTTTCATAAGTTGTACCTGTAAACCAATCTGTTTTATTAGAGTATGATACAGTACCAGCCACTTCGACATTTTTTGATGAAATTATTTCAGTAGTTGATGTATAGCTACTATGATCACCAACAGATGTATCAATGTCAATATCGCTAGTATCTAAATCGAAAATGCTGCTGTACGAACCAATTAATGAAGATACTAACTTAGAGCCATTATAAGTAACCTTATATAATTTACCCGCCTCAAATTCCATACCCATATATGTAAATGTATCTTTCACATAGTAATATGGTGATATAAATTGATTCATTTCATCAAATGTAGAAATCGAAGGATAATTACCTCCATCGGCCAATATTGAGGAATATATTTCGTTTCCTTCATCGATTCTCCATGTTACTGTTGTTGTAGTATCATCATCGTTATATATGATATTAGTCATGTACATATATTTAGTAATGAACTTATTGAAATCTGATAAATCAGCTAAATCTGATGCTCTTGAATTATCATTACTATAAGTATTTGTACCAAGGGCATCTGTATATCTTACAGTACAATCAGGTGTTGCAATGTTATCAATTGCGAATGCTTGATATTCATATTCAACACCAATTTGTTCGATATTAACTAATGTGTATTGCTTTCTATTAACATTTACTAATTCATTTACACTTTGAATACCAGAGTTATTAGATAAATCTAGTGTAGTTAACTTAGTAAAATTCTTGATATTTGTTAAATCAAAATTAACTGAAGTATGTGCAACATGCTTCATAGTAAGGCTAGTTATTTCTTTATTATATAAACCAGTTCTTGCAAATACTGTTGATAATCCATTTTCACTTAAGAATGCCGCTAAATTAGCGTTACCATTAAATGTTAATGTTTTTAAATTAACAAAATATGATAATACAGACTTAATGTTATCTGCATTTGTTATATATGGGATATTACCATTTAAGCTAGAAACAAATGATGTAGTAACTGTACCATCATATGAAGGTAACTTATAATCTTTTCTATCATAGAAAGACTTTATAATCTTAGCAACGCCATCAGTTGCAAAGTATGTAGGAATTTCTAGACAAGCATTAAATGCATTAAGAATAGCTTCTCCAATATAATCGAAGTGTGAACTCAAATATCCAGAATAATAATCTTGATTATCATTAACTACTTCCATAATACTATCCAAATTAGTTGTACTAAATTGAGCACTTAAATAACTTGTAGTAGTTGTAGCACTTCTTGACACTGCATTTAATAAGAAAATTCTTAAAATTGTTAATTCCGCTTCAGTAATATAAGACGTTCTATCCGCTGCATATGCAGCTCTTGCATAAATTCCAGCTAAACCTCCATCACCTGCAGAACCACCAGCATACTCAAATCTTTGCCACCAAGTTCCATCAGCCAATTGAATGCTATAATTTGCTGTATAGCCTGTTCCATCAACATTTATTGCATCATTGGATATTCCAATAGTAGTATCATTAGTTGACGTATGTGTCCAAACAACTCTTGTATTATATATTTCCTGACATGGAGCAACGTCATTAGTATTTACCTTAGTTGTTGATACAGCATAACGTTGTATAACCTCCATGTATTTACCAAATATTGTGGAAAAATTTACATTACTATTACCATTTTTAAAATTGCTTCCTGTTATTTGTAATGACAAACACTTAATTACTTGATTCAATAATGCAGGGTTTGTATAAATATATCCTGGAGCTACATTAAATACTTCACTAAACAACGAATTCCACTGTTCTTCAGTTGCACCTGTAGATGAACAATAATATTGCTTTAATACTGCAATTTCGTCATCATTTAAATAATCTTCTGCATTTGCTTTTTTAGATGCATAAGAACCAAGTGCAGATGTATTAAATACTACTGTTGATGCAGCAACTCTTGTATTTCCAGTTGCCCATTCAATAAGTCTTGCAAAATCATAAGCAGCTGTATCTGTTGTAGATGTTGGATTTGTTGATGCTGTTTGATATGATAATGATTCAGTACCAGTTGCATAATTAGATAAAGTGTAATTAATCTTTGTTAGATATAAACCATTACCCTTATCATATTGTGTTAAATAATTAGCATCACCAACTATATCTCTTAATAAAATATAATTTAAGTTTGAATCAGTTAAAGTACCTGATACTGTATAACCAGTTGTACCACCCTTCTCATTTGAAGGTAACTGAGTAAATACTTGATACTTAGTCGAATTATAAATTGAGATAGTACCAAAATCAGAAATATGTAATGCAGCAGGAACTGTTACATAGAATGTTCTAGATTTTGATGTTTCACCAGTTTGACCCTTTAAATAATATACAGTTGCTGTAAAGGCTACTGTTGTCTCATATTCGTTGAAATATTCTGGATTAATAGCAAAATCATATTTCTTAGTTGTTGAATTATATGTTATTGAAGAAATAATGTCTTCAGCGCCAGAATATTCAATTGTATAGTCTTCATTGATAGTATTAGTTTCCTTATCTGTGAATTCATGACTTAATGAGAAATCTCCTTTCTCATTCTTCATACCACTTTCAATTCTTGTTGATAAGATATTACCTAATACACTAATAGTCTCTAATTCTTCACTTACTTGAGTAAATGCCTTTTCTAGTAATTGAGTATTAGATCCAACTGAAATACTAATATTAATAAATGTTGTATAAGTTTCATGATTACCAAAATCACCAGTAACAACAATTCTTGCAAAGTTATTTAATGTAATAGTATTTAAGTATAGTTCATTACCATTTGCTAATGTAATGTAGTCATACTTGATATTATCATTAGTATCAAGCTCCATTGAATATGTAATATTCTCTAGACCAATATCCTTAAATGCTTTCCAATCAAACATTTCTGTATTGACTGGCGACTTATAAGATGTTCTGTAATCATAATTGCCAAAAGTTCCATTACTATTAACATTAATAATAGGTAAGTGATATAATGCATCATCGTCATCAGAATCACTATTTCTTACATTGTTAATAACAATTGGAGAAATCTCTTGAACCATCTTATAGAAATTAATTTCATTGTTATGTGCAGATACCTTAAAATTATATCTTCTTGTAACTATAGTTTCGTTTACTTTTATTTCAGCATATAATGTTACTTCTGCATTTTCTAATCTATCAGCCGTAATCATACCTGTACTTGTAATGATAGATTCATCACTTGAAGTCCAAGTAATATTAGCATTTTGAGATGGAATATATGTAGGTAAGAATAAATCAGATGTAATAGTAGCGCCATCTTCTGGCATATAAGCTAATGTTTCATCTAATAATGCTGTCTTAGTACCTAAAATCTTAAAGCTAATATTTTCATCATTATTTACTCTTACAGATCCTAATGCATTATAATATTCATTTGCTGTATCAGCGACTATTACATTAGGTGTAGTATAAGTACATCTAGTTACAGCCTCAACTGTAATACCATAGAATGAATAATAACCTAATACATTAGTAGTTGATCCAGCTGCTAATCCATTAGCTACTGCTTCTTTAATATGATTCTTTACAAGTGTAATAGCACCATTAGCATCATAATTAGAACCTAAAGTAACTGTTACATTAAATGTACCAGTGCCTAAAACCTCTAATAAAGCATCCGGATTAGTTGAAACTGTATCATTAATTGTTAATGCACCATTTAATGTAGAACCATTTAAATGGATAGTTACTGGATTAGAAATAGTGTAACTATTTTCTAATGTAATATTACTACATAAAACAATTGATGGAATGCTTTCAAATAAGCCTGAATTGACATCATCAATTGCTTTTGCAAATTCACTTTCATTATTAACAAAAATGTAATTAAAATAATCAGCATTTTCTGTATATGTTGTTATTGTTATTTTTACATTTTTAGCATTAAAAATTGAATTAATTGCAGCTTGATGTAATTCAAATTTAAAATTATCTGTTTTATTAGAAGAAATACCAATAAAATTATATTCTTCCTCTATATCAGGATTACTATCAATAATATCATTTAAAGTACCAATATAATTATCATTATAATAAACAATAATTGCTTTTAATAAGTTAGCATCTGATGTTGATTCAGTATTTAATTCAATGTTATAGAATCTATGTAAAATAACACCAGTTTGATTACTAGTTGTAATATTAATTTGCTTAGTGTCTCCAGCCTCAGTATAGATCCAATCAAAACTACTACCTGTAGCTGTATAAGTAGTTTCAGCAATAATAGTAGCCGCAGATACTTCTATTTCACCCCTAGTAGATGTTCTAGAAATATAAGCATAAACTGCTGAGGTAATAATCGCTATTAAAATTACAGAAAGTGAAACAAAAAACGAAATTTTTAATTTTAGACTTCTTTTCATTTTTGTTACCTCCATTTCATCAATGTTTTCAAAAACACTAGCCCTATATAATATATAAATGTTTTACTACTAAAAAGGTGTATTAGAGGGCCTAAAGGGCACCCATACCGCTGCATATATTAGGGATATGGTTGCACCCAAAAATCAAAGAAAAAGGGGGCAAAACAAAAAACTGTATAAAATACTTTAGTATTTTATACATATAAAGCGATAAATATTTCTTATACAATATAATAATATATAATAATAATTTTTGAATTATTATAAGATTATTATATGTTAATATAATTATTTTACTTTGTAAAATAAAAGTCATACTTATTTCATTTAAAAGTACATCATTTTTTTTAACTGATTTTAGGTGTGAGTAACTACTCACTTTTTTCTTGACATAACATGTTTTCTTCCTTATAATGTAAATGAACTACAAAACTAGTAGTGTAAATTTTAAGACGATCGGCAAAGCAAAAGGAATTTTGTGACGCAAAGCTATAGGGTCTAGGTAGACAGCCAGTTACAACATTAGTACTTTGGGCTGTCTTTATTTAATTAACATGACAGTTCAGATAAATAACGATACTTATTTAATATAAAAAACAGGCCTTAAAACGGCAACAACCATATCCCTAATATATGCAGCGGTATGGGTGCCCTTTAGGCCCTCTAATACACCTTTTTAGTAGTAAAACTATATAGTAATAATTATATAAATATAATTATTACAAATAAGAGGAGGCGAACAACAATGAGAAAAATACATACTTTTTTATCTATTATCTCACTATTTGTGACCTCTTTAGTTTTGGTAATGCTTGTCTTTGGTTGGTATGTTACTAATGATAAGGCAACAGTATCTGGAATTAATGGTTCCATTATGGAAAAAATAGATATTGTAAAAAGCTATGAAATATATGGTTTTAGTAAAGAGACTAAAAATAATAACGGAACTGTCACTTATGACTTAGAAGAGTATGTAGAATTTAGATATGATCCTGACTTCGATAAAACTCCATCTGCTATTCTAATAAAAATTGATTTTATAAGTCCAGCAGTAAATTTAAAGAAGTTTACTATCGAAGATTATTCAAGTTACTTCCCTGGATATTCATCTAGTTCTACTACTGGATGGATTACAAGCTCAAGTGAATTATCATTATCAGGTGTAATTAAGTTTGCATTATTAAGTAATGTTTCATTCTCTGGAGGAACTCCAAATACAAATGGAGGAACAGTTACATTTAATACTCCTACATATAGTAGCTTCTCTTTTAGTGATAATACCGGATTAATTACAAGTAGAAGTCACGCTTTAATTAGTGATGATGTAAATAATGTAACAAACATGTATGTGATAATCGATTTTGATTCTGAAGCATTTGAAAAGCTATGTTCAAATAATATTGGAAACACTGTATTTGAAAGTGTAAGCGAATTATCATATACTACTGATTTTAAATTCCAAATTGAAGGAAGCGTGGTGAATAGCTAATGAAACGTGCATATATATTTATGTTATCCTTACTTCTTATGATAGGAATAGTTATAGTAGCGTCATTCGCTTGGTTCACCAATAGTGAATTTATAGAACCAGATTTATCTGGATTCTCTATCTCTGCATATTTTGGTGGTGGTGATGGGTCTAGTGAAGATCCATATCAAATAAAGAATCCAAGACATCTTTATAACCTAGCATGGTTACAATATCTTGGATATTTTAATAACCCTGGTACAGGAAATACGCCAAATCCAAATTCTAGCTCATTAACACAATATTCATTTGAGATAACTGAAGATTTACCTATGAGTGGCTGGGTTTTACCACCAATTGGTACATCTGAACAACCTTTTATTGGATTACTTAATGGTAATGGTCATAAAATAACAAATCTACAAACATCAAATGAATTCCATGATTTTGGTTCTAGACATCCAAATACTGTTACTGCTACTAGTTATATAAACGCAGAAATAATTGGTTTTATTGGTGCAATTGGTGAAATTTCTACAATGGAAGATTACGGACATACCATTTCTTCTGCAGCAAACGCTGTAGCAAATATCAAATTAGTTAATACAATTATTTCATCTTCTACCGACAATACATTAGTTGGTATCGCAGCTGGATATATAAACGGTAAAGTTGAGGATGTTGGTATCGTTAACGGAACAATAGATGTTATTGGTTCAACTAAACTTGATAACATGGAAGAAATTTCTTCATTCACAGTTGCAGGATATGCTGAGGATGATTACCTTATTAAAGTAAGTAATAATAAGGCGATTGTACTAAACCCAACAAATACATATAAGACTAAATTTGTCTTTGAAGATGAAGGTAATATTACTGGTTGGGGTGGTTCTATTGATATGGCTACAATGTATTCTCACATCTTTACTCAATGGTCATCTGGTTATTCGGCTGGACATACATATAAATATTATTCAAAAGCCACATTTGTTCATAATTCGGATGGTACAATCACAGAAAATTATGATGAATCAAGTCTTAAAGAAGATAGAACTTATAATTCAGACTTTGTTAGAATGTATGCCACTGAAACATATAACGGTCAGGTTATAGCTCAATACACTCTATTCCATAGAGATAATCAAGATAGATTCATGTATTTAGCTGGTCAGACAACAAGAACTATAAGTAATGGTTTAACAATTACACATCAATACCCTGGTGCATTTTATATATCACAAGGAAATAATTATATAACATACAATAATTCATCTAGTGTTAAAAATGTTACTTCACAAAGTAGTGCTTCTTATTGGTATCAGACAAATGAAGGAAGAATTTACACAATTTATAACAATAACAAATACTATTTAGTCGATGATTTAGGAACATTAAGTTTATCAACAAGTAGTTCTACTTCATGGACAATAGGAACTAGTACAATTCTGGCAGAAACAGGTAATTATTTGGTATATAGCGAAGGTTCCTGGACATTAAATAATACATCAACATCTGCAACAAATGGATATAAAATTTCCTATTCATATAACAACACTACTTATTATCTAAATGCAGATGTCAACAATTTAGAAACAACATATACAACAAATGTTAACAACGCCACTACTTGGTTTACAGATGATAATAACTACCTTTACACTATTGTCAATAATGTTTATTATTACTTGACTTCACCTAATAATAGAGGTCGTGAAATGATTGAATTATCAACTAAAATTGAATCATATTCATTTATAAAAAGTGGTAATGCATCTTATTTTATTGGACGACAAAGCAATAAATATTATTTGCAATTTGGTTACGATTATTATAACATTCTTGACTGGAATGCAAATACTACAAGTTCAAGAACATTGACATGGACTTCATCTCAAATCGTTGATACTGCAGAGGTTATAACTACGTCAAAGGCAAATACTACTGAAACAACGACTGCAAGTTATAGTACAGGTCCAACATATTTTCCATTAATGTTTGATGAAGATGGTGGAATATCAGATAAAAATACTGGTTATGTATGCTGTGGTTCGTATTACAATACATCAGGCCAAAATACTGATATCCGTGTATCAGAGTATTATGTAAGTGATATTACAAATTCATGGAATAACACAAGTAAAACTTTAACTAATATTAGAACAATTAATTCTTCAGGAGATAAAATAATATCTGACACAAGCATTTATTCTAAATATAGTAATTCAAAAGCCTCACTAGAGAAAGTTATAAATGAAACATTGACATCTAGCACAAGCTCTTCTCCTTTGTATGGTCTTCACTTTATGAATGCATTAATAAGTACAGATCATACAATAGTAGCTCCATACTTGAAAATAAATAATGAGAAATATACAGACTATGAATTGCCAGAAGATTCAATAGACTTCATGTTAAAGGAAAAGGGATATATTAATTTCTTCGCCGGTTCATATTTTAGTGGAAACAATAGTTTCTTCTCATTAAATCAGATAGTAAGAAATGGTAATAGTATTTCAGAAATACGAAGAATAGTTGAAATTTATAGTGACGGAAACAATTCACATTCATATGTATATAGATACAGTGACGGAAAATATTCTGTACCTTATCAAACGGTTGAAGTTAATGGAGAAAAAGTAAAACAAACTCTAAGTGGCGGAACATACATAGAAAATTCAACGCAAAATAGTTTAGCATCTGGATATAATTCTGTTTTCAAGACAAGTTGGATTGAAAAACAAAGTTCATTGAATTCAGATTACGTATACTATTTCGAAATACCTACAAACGAAGGTGAATATGCTCTTGGTTCTGTTAGTGGTGGTGAAGGTGCATACTTACTATATCTAGATATCGGTGCTAACGCTCAGGAAGTTGATAGAACTGAAATTAGACAAAAGAGTATGCTTATTAAAAGTGATTATTTTTTCCCTAAGGGAATCGCAATCATTGATGAAAATACTACTATTAATGCATTGATTGGTACTGATTCATTAAATCCTGCAGAATCTGCCGTAGCAAGATTTAATCAAGAAGGTTCAGTATCAGTAACTAGAACTAATACTACTACTATAACCATTAACGCAAACCAAGTAGATATTACTTCAACGTACGTGCCGCGTGGTGTAACGCTCACGAAAGGATCGGGGGCTATAATAGCTACCGCGGTCAAAACTACTACTTCTATCTACTCGCAAATTCAGTATATTGATTATAATTTAACAACTAATGAAATATTCGAAACTAATTTAGAAAGAATTACTGTTATAGGTGATACTACAACAACATATACTCCTACTGTTAAAATTTATAACTATACTACTGGAGATGAAATTGATTTGACAGAAGCAAATCCAGCATGGAAGTTATATGGAGTAATTCCAAATGGTACTTCTAATAAGAATAGAAGCTTTGCATTAATTAATCCACAAGATGATAGTGATGGATATGGTAGTGAACGAACTACTTTATACAATGCACTAATTACAGCATTCGAAGAAATTGATGCAGATACTACTAGTACAAGCATATTAGAATTCGATTACGACACATTAGAAAGTGCAACAAATACATACGAAATCGTCATGAAAGCTGTCAATGCAAATGACAACACAGGTATGTATTATATGTTAAACGGTGATGAAATTACTGTTACAACTGATGATAGTGATGCATCTAAGATTTATGTAACTGTTGCTGATACAACATATACATTAAAGATTAAGAATACAACTATTCAATCAGTTCCAACAGAAATTAGCTGGTAACAAAATGAAAGGGACTGCCTTCACAACAAGGCAGCCCCTTTTCCTATTGTCTCATAGTGTTGCAATAGGGTATCATTTTAATTTTGCAACACTTTTGTTTTAGTTATTCTTTACAAGTTTTATTTCCTTAGATAAATCAAATTCTTTTAAATCAATAACTGGAATCAATAATCCTTGGTTAATATCTGAAGTTATAGAAAATACCTTTTCACGAATGAATGGGAATACAACATTTAAAAATATATATTTCTTTTCAGATTCGCTTAATTTCAAGAACCAGTTCTTATCTTTTATTGCGAACGCAGCTTCAAAAATGAAATAATCTTCTGTTTTATCAAAATCAGTACCTATCTTTACCAAAATGGAATATATATTATCAATAGTATACTCATCGTCTAATATATCAATTGATATATATGTATTATCTTTTTCTCCAGTATTTATATATTTAACACCTGTTAATTTAAAACCTAAAAAATCAAACATTGCTTGGGACATACGTTTTTCCTCCATTTACTTTCTTCCAACTCTTCTTTGAAGAAAAATTAACTTCTATTTCACTGTCATCTTTTTCACTATTAATAATTTCATCTGCTTCAAATGTTTTTATTCTATTCAATATAAAATTCTTATTTGATATCTTAATTTCTTTCATCAAAGATAAAAGTTCAGGATTATTTTCAAATAAGAACAATAATCTTAAAACAGGAGCATTAATTTTATTAACACCTTGTTCCCATTTTTCAATGGCCTTTTTAGTAACTCCTAAATAATCCGCAAATAATGCCTGACTCATGCCAAAGCTCATACGTAATTTTCTTAAATATGATCCATCAATATAAGAATAATCACGATCAGTAACTTTTATTGCTCTTTTATTTAATTCATTAGTATCCATAAAAGATTCCCATCTAATAATTTATGATTGATCCTCTTATAATGTAAGAAAGCATTGTAGGAGGATTTTTATATGGCACAAGGACAACATGGATGGTATACTCCAGAATATAAAATGGAGGTCGTACAAAAA
>JAFSJY010000042.1 GCA_017449215.1 Acholeplasmatales bacterium
ATGTATTAGGCACGCCGCCAGCGTTAATCCTGAGCCAGGATCAAACTCTCCAAAAAAAATTTATTTTTGTTTGTTTTTATTTTTCCTTTTTGCTCATTCTTTTAAAAGAATTGCTTGTTTGTAATTCTTGTTCGTCATATACAGTTTTCAAAGATTTAGTTTTGCACGGTTTTGTAAGTCGTGCTTTTTCATTATACCTTATTTTAAAAACTTGTCAACAACTATTTTATTCTTTTTTACAATTTTTTTGCGCAATTTTTTAACCTATATATTATATATATGTAGATAAAAAAGAAAAATCACCATCTTTAATCGAATAAAAATGGTGATTTTGTTCTTTTTTCTATGTTTTAATATTTTTTTTAATAATATATTAATATTATTTATACATTATTTTTTCAAATAGCTTTGGTCCTCTCGTATAAACAAGTCTATATAATATAAATATGATAATTATGTATACTAAGCTTATTGAACCAACTGCTACATATTTTAATGCTGGTATTTCCATGCCTACAACATTCAATGCTACATGGGCACCAACTAATATAAATGATGGTAAAAATACAAATAGCATAGGTAAATTAGCACATGCAGAATTCTTAAATACCTGAGTTTCATTTTCAAATTCAAGCTTAGGCCATCTAAATCCAACTAAAATACCGGCTAAAGCTAATACAGCACCAGCAAATTGAGGATATAAATAAATAGCAAGAATCATATCTATACCGTTATATCCCTTTATTAGCATAGCAATCATAATAACTGTTGATGCAAATATATTTAATGTAGCCTCCATTATTAATGATATTCTAATCTTAGCTCTAATAATATCCTTAGGATTAATTGGATAAGATCTTAGCATCTCAATATTGTATTTACCTTCCATAGATAAACTTGTAGATGCAGGTCCTGCAATAGAATTCATCATAATACCCATAGTAGGAACCATAAAGACAAATACCTGAGCGATGATTGGCATCTCCTCTTCTACCCCTGGACCAGTTTGATTAACAAAGAATGATGGAATTAATATAAATGCTATACCAATTATTAAGAAGAATAATTCTCCTAAAATACAATTAATAAAATAATTAGGCTTTCTATATATTAATAACCATTCCTTCTTTAATAAAACTCTACTTAAATTTAAATCTGTATCAATATTCTTTTTAACCTTATCATAATCAACATGTAAAGCACCTGCATTCATCCATGTATTAACAGGTCTGTAAATTAACGCAATCATAATAATAACAATTAATGCAGCACCTAAATTAAATAATACAGAATATAGAAAGCAAATATAATCTCCTATTATTGCGAGCTGAATCCAATTAAGGAAGAATACATGAGTTATAAATTCACTAACCTTTTGAGCTCCACCATATGTTAAATATAAATATCCACCAAAGAATAAAGCAAAGAATAATAAGCTAATAATAATATTAATAAAATTGGCATGTCTACTTCTTGCTGATAATAATGCAGATATAGAACCAATAATAGCAGAAATTAAAATTGGTAGGAATGAAGCAAATACTGCAGACCCAATTGCTATAAGACCTGGTACAATAGCACCACCCTTAACATAGAATATAATTACTGCAGGTACAATTAATGCTAAATCCTCAGCTAAATTAATTAAATATGTAGCTGTAAGCTTAGACGCTACAATGCATACTTTAGTAACAGGCAAGCTTTCTAGGAATTCATAATCCTTTGCATTAAATATAATTGATTGTAGCTGATACATTGTTAAAACTAAATTTAACATTATAGCAGCGAATATCATTACAGGTAAGCAATATTCAATAGGCATACCAGCTTCTTTAAATTGCTGAAAAAACAAAAATGACAAAATAGATGAAGTAAATGCAAACAATGCCAATGTTAAGCCAAGCATCGCAAAGGCACTTTTTTGATTCTTCTTTTTTCTATTTGTATTAAAGCCAGATAAAAAGAATACCTTTGTTAATGTAATAAAATTATTCATTTGCTACTGTAGCCTCTTTTTCATTAAATATTTCTAAGAAGACATCCTCTAATGAGCTATCAGCTACAACATCCTCCATATTACCACTAGCAACTAGCTTACCCTGTTTGATGATTGCTACCTTATTACATAGCTTCTCTGCTACCTCAAGTACATGAGTAGAGAAGAAAATAGTATTTCCTTGGCTTACATATGATTTCATTTTTTCCTTTAATATATGAGTTGCCTTAGGGTCTAATCCAACAAATGGCTCATCTAATATTAAATACTTGGGATGATGAGCAAAGGCTGCTAATAAAACAATCTTTTGCTTCATACCATGAGAATATGATGAAACTAAATCTCCTAAGGCATTATAAATACCTAATTCCTTAGCAAAGTCCTCTATCTCCTTTTCATTATATTGCTCACCATAGATTGAAAGAATAAATTTTATATAATCTATTCCCTTCATAAAGGCATATACCTCTGGATTATCAGGAACATATGCCATCTTTCTCTTTACAGCAACCATATTTTCCTTAATATCAGTGCCATCTACATAGATCTTACCTTCCTCAAAAGGTAAAATTCCAACTAATGATTTAATGGTTGTACTCTTACCAGCACCATTTAAGCCAACAAAGGCAAATAGGTCGCCATCCTCTATCTCTAGGGATAAATCATCGACAGCCTTAATTCCCTTTACATAAGATTTTGAAAAATGTTCAAACTTTACCATTATTAACTTTCCCTCCAAAACAAAACGATTATATCATATAAGTATGATATTTTCAAATTATACTATCTAGTAAATCTTCCAATTAAAAAGAAAGAAAATAATGCTACTACTGCTGATGCTGCAGAAATACTGATTCCAAGTGGCTTATTTTTTTCAATAAAGATTAATCCAACCCAAATTAAAGAAATACTTATTGATAATAAAGCACATATCATTGTTAATTTAAAATTTGATGCCTTTGAATGTGATTTTTCTAAACTTGTCTTAGCCATTTATCTCACCCCTAAAATACCATATAAATCATATATCCTAATACTCCAAGCTGAAGTAATATAGATAAATAAATAGTAAACGAAAAATATAATTTATTTGTTTTATGGTGGGCAATAATTCTACCAACAAATCCACCAACAGCACCACCTAAGGCAACAGCCCCAAGTAATGTCTTTTCCTTTATTCTTTCTGGACCCGAATTCTTAGTGGCCTTCTTCTTATCAATAACAAATAACATAAAGGCAACAAGACTCATGAATGCTAAATAGCATGCATAAGAAATTAAGATAATCTTTTTATATTCCATAAAAACCTCTTATAATTTCTGCTCTAAGCATATTTTAAGTGGTGATAATCCCATCTTTTCATAAAAAGCCAAAGCTGGCTTATTATCATACCAAACATTTAATGTAACGTTATAGCAATTATTCTTTTTAGCATAATCTAAAACATATTTATATAGCTCTTCACCAATATGATGACCTCTATATTCCTTATCTACACATAAATCATCAATATATAATGTTTTAATATCAGTTAAAATAGGATCATTAATATGCTTCTTAAAGATAGTAAATGCATAACCCTTTACTCCATTATCATCATAGACAAAGATAGGTCTTGAATTATCTCTTATTAAAAGTGATAATTCATATTTATCATATTTAGTTCCAATCTTAAAAATATCAGGTCTAACTAAATGATGAACTAAATCTACCTGCTCAAGCAATCTAATTAAATCCTTAATATCCTTTTCAGTAGCTCTTCTTATCATTTTACTGCGATAGCCTCTGTTTCTATTAATACACCCTTAGGAAGCTTAGAAACCTCAACACAGCTTCTTGCAGGATTTGAAATAAAATATTTCGAATAGATTTCATTTACAGTTGAAAAATCATTTAAATCCTTAACAAAAACAGTTGTCTTAATAACGTTACTATAGTCTAATCCGGCAGCCTTTAAAATCTCACCAATATTCTTAAAGCTTTGATTAGCCTGTTCTACTATTCCACCTTTAACAATTTGATTTGTTTTAGGATCAATTGGTATTTGTCCAGACACAAATAAAAAGCCATTTGAAGAAATAGCTTGTGAATATGGACCTATTGCCTTTGGGGCATTTGAAGTATCAATTTTATTCATAATTTTATTCTCCTTACACTACGTATAATTATAGCATAAGATAAAAAAAACACGCAAATAAATTGCATGTTACTTTTGTGAAGTCATTAATGTTTCAAGCTTATCAAGCATTTGTCTAAAATCGAAATCATCGATTCTAATAGCTTGAAGCTTATGGAATCCTTGCTTCATTATTTTACCACTATCTAATAGTGGATAAACTGTATCGTTGAAATAGTTCATAATAAGGTTCTTTTTACCAGTGCTTGGTGAATAATCCTTGACAGAATCTACAACCTCTTTGAATCTATTCCATTCTTTTAAGTTCATTGTCTTATATTGATCCATTGTGCCTGGCTCATTAACAGAAACCATGTTTCTTAATCTTGGTAATAAATTTTCAATCATGTTGTTGTAGTAATTATCTATCATTCCTAATTCCCCCTCTTTAAAATTTCCAAATACATTATATTTGTATTTATTCTTTTTTCAAGGCAAGAAAAATGTAAAAAAACATGAAAGTGTTTTACTACAAAATACAGTTTATTAAATTCGTACTTGGTTTCGATTTCAAGTACTTTTTTGCTCATTTGTACTATAATCCCACTTTTTAGCGACATTAAAGAAATCTTCAATATCAGCATTATTAGTGTTATAAGATGTCACTAATCTAACAACCTTAGAATCTCCTAAATTCTCCCAAATCTCAAATTCAACATATTCATTTAATTTATCTACTACTTCATTTTTCAATTTAATAAAAATCTGATTTGTATTATTAGGATAAATTAAATATTTTTTTAATTTATCTCTTAACTTATTTGCAGCAACTAAGTTATTTTTAGCTAATTTTAAATAATAATCATCCTTTAAATATTCCTTAAATAAAATAGCACCTACAAATCCTTTAGCTAGCATTCCTAATTTATTCTTTAATAAATATTTAAAATTAGCTTTAAGCTCATCATTGATAATAATTAATAGTTCACCATAAGGTAAACCATTCTTAGTACCACCGATATAGAACATATCACATAGACTAGCAATATCCTTTAAGCTATAATCTGATGCCACCAAAGCTATAGGAAGTCTCGCTCCATCAATAAAGAAATATAAATTTAATTCCTTACATATTTTAGATATTCTCTTTAATTCATCTAATGTATATGTTAATCCTAATTCATTCGCATTACTTAAATATAATGCCTTTGGCATAACCATATGATTATCTACATATTTATTATATGTATTCTTTATTTCATCAATATCAATCTTACCATTCTTTAAAGGAGTTAATATGATTTTATGCCCTGTTGCCTCTAGTGCACCAGTTTCATGAACATTAATATGAGAATTCTCTCCTGTTATAACAGCCTCATATTGATATTTTAAAATTTGATTTAGGGCAATAACATTAGTTATAGTACCACCTGATATTACATATGTGTCAGTATCAAGCCCTACCATTCTATTAACTAGCTCATTTAATTCCTTAGAATGATAATCCTCTCCATATCCAATATTCTTCTCATTACTATATTCAATTAGCTTATTTAATAATTTAATATCTCCTATAGTATTATAATCATTCTTAAAATTAAGCTTCATATTATCATTCCTCAATTCTTATAGTTTTATACTTAAAGATTGTTTTTACCATTATTTTAGTATAAGTGCAGAAAATCTACAAAACAATTATATTGTATAAAATGTATTTTCACAATACCATTTATAAAATCATACCCATTTCAATTCTAATATTATGTTTATTTAAATCATTTGTATAAGCATATAAATCAAATCCTATAATATTAAATCCAGAATCATTAGGTTTAATATCTAATTATTTATTAACCTTAATATCAATAGAATATTTCCTAACCTTATACTTATTATCTAATTCCTTTATCATATCGTACCTCTTAATTAATAATAGAGAAAAGAAAAACTTCAGATAAACTGAAGTTATTTCACTATACTTCTTATTAAGCCTACTATAAAGGCAATACCTAATGATAATAATGAATATAATAATGATAATAATAAGATTGATAATAAATACATACCACCAATCCACATAACGCTTATATATCCATTATAGGCAGTATCTGACACATAATATAAAATAAAATTTATAGCCACAAAAATAATAATTATAAATGGTATAGCTTTAACTGTACCCTTTAAATCAGCCTTACTTAAATTCATATTTAAGGCTATAGAAAAGCAAATTATAAAATATAACCACCATAGCCAATTTGTTGCACCCTTAAAGAAGGTAATAAAGATCTTACCTATCATATCAAAGAATTCTATAAAGCTAAAGCTTTCCTTACAAGCATCTACAAATTCATTAATATTTGAGGCAATTCCATCAAATACCTCAGGTATCATTAATTTCATTAATAATGTTAGTAATGCAGTACCTATTACTATTGGTGCGACACCTATAAAGAAGCCACCAATCAAATGATAAACATTTCTTTTATTATAGGCATGCCTTACATATCCTAATGTGCCATCCTCACTATCAATTTGAAATAGCTTTATTTCTAATATCTTATGTCTAAAAATAATACAAAATAAGGCATGACTTAATTCATGAATAGGTGTTCCTATTATACCTGTTCCATAGATAAAAGCCTTTGAGTAGCCAGTTAATTTATAAAATATTTTATTGATAATAGCTATAATAAATCCAATTACATAAATAGATAAAACAAATAATCCAATTTGTATTAATGTATTAATTAATGGAGTCATATAAAAACCTCCTCATTAATAAGATTATACTATATATTTTTAAATATGTATTATATAACTAGATTTCTCTAGACCTCATTTAACTTAAACTATGCTTTAAGTTTAATATATTTATTCTATTTGAACCATATGGATTCTCATAATCATATAAATAATTTATATATCCCTTTAAAGGAGAATTTTGATTATTTATTTTTGTGTTATCAAATGCCATGAAATATTTAGCAAATACTGTATAATCCTCATCTATATAATCAAGTACTAGCTCTGAATCATTAAACATTGTAAGACCATTACCTTGATTTCTTAATAAATAATTAATACCACCAAGTAAATATTCCTTATTATCATCTAATGGCTCATATTCCTTAGTATTTTTATTATATACCATTAAATTCTTTACTCTATATTCTCCATCTACAGAAACAAACATACCACTGTTATCAGTTTTAACATGACAAGGCACATTACAATCTACATCATATTTTAATCCGGCAGCATGAATGAAGCCTCCATTTTCGGCAGGTGAATTCCATTCATCATTCCATCCATCAACTACATTAACACCCATTTCAATAGCGTTCTTTATATTTATACCCTTTGTTTTAATTAAGCATATCTGATTACCAAATGGCATTACAGATTTACAAGATAAATATGTAACATCGCCAGCATCAATTCCTGTTCTTAAGCCTCCACCATTAACAAAGGCTATATCACAATCTAGCTTCTTTAATTCATTTATATACCAATAAATACTATCAGATGCAATGTTACCCATATTAGTTTCTCTAGCACGAACGATTCTTTGTCTATCATTACCAGGAGTCATTATATATAAATTCTTATCTAGGGTTGCTATCTTTTGGCCTAGCTGATTATTTACCTTATCAATTAAAGCATCCTCAAGATTCTTTACATTATCATCCTTATCTTCAATATTATTAACTAATGTAGTATTGATATTACCATCCTTAGTAATATCCATAACACCAAATCCACTTTCTAAATAAAAGCCTGTTTGAGTTAAAACAACATCCTTATCATCCTTTGATTTAACTATCTTCTTTTCCATTAATGTATGTGAATGTCCGTCAATAAAGGCATCTAAACCTGTTGTATTATTAATTACATCAATACTTGTTATACCAAGCTTTTGTTCATCAATACCAACACCTAAGTGTCCTAAGGCAATTACGTAATCCACCTTATTTTTTATTTCATCTACTGTCTCTTGAACCGAATTATATAAATCTTCCTTTTTATATTGTCCATCAAATGTATAGATGAATTCACCCTTACTATTTTGGAAGAATGTTGGTGTTGATGTTATAATTGTAGATGGTGTTGAAATACCAACAAATCCTATTTTCGCTCCACCAATTTCAAATATCTTATATGCATCTAAAACATTCTTACCATTTGACTCTTTAAAATTACATGAGATATATGGATAATTAGCTTCCTGTACAAAGCCCTTAAAGGCATCCATTCCATAATCAAAATCATGATTTCCAGGACATGCTAAATCATATCCTACATTATTCATGATATTAATCATATCTACACCACGATCTATCGCACCATAGATAGCACCTTGTACCTCGTCTCCCGCATCTACAAGCATTACATTTTTAAAATCATTTTTTAATTTCTTATAATATCCAGCGATATTATTTAATCTTAAGGCAGCTACCTCATTACCTTCCTTATCCTTAGTTGTATTTGCAATATAGCTATGGATGTCATTTGTATATAATATTTTAATATCTTCTCTTTCACTACATTCATTAATAACAATAACATCATTACCACAAGATGCTAATGTTAATACTGATAAAACACCTAATACAATTCCAAAAATCTTTTTCATTTTCTCATACCTTTCGAAATCACAATTCACTTTATATTTTAAAACACCTATAACTTATTCTCAATACAATTATGGACAAAATTAAAAGGGGCTGTGAAAAAACCTAGGTTTTGAAAAATATCAATTCCTAGGTCTAACAGCCTTTTTATTTTGAATATTTATAACTAGATTTAGCTTCCTCGTTAATGGATTTATTTTTAATTTTGGAAGCTTTTTTTGATAATCTTTTTGCGCTTG
>JAFSJY010000043.1 GCA_017449215.1 Acholeplasmatales bacterium
TAAGTGTTAAACAATAAAAAATCCTCACAGAATTGTTATAATGATATTGCGTGTATCTAATAACAAAATAAGGAGGATTTTTTATATGCTTAATATTGAGTTTTTCGAAAAAACAAATATCAAAACTGATGGTATAGATTTAGATAAATCATATATAAGTTTTGATTCAAGCACACTTAATCTTATCATAGAATTATACTTAAAAAAAGATACTGATATTAAATGTGAGTATTGTGCTTCAAATAATTTAACAATAAGAGGTTCTAAAACATCAAAAATTAAAACCTCTACACTGGATTCTAAGAATGCTATTATTAATTTGCATAGAAGAATTTATAGATGTAATTCATGTAATAAACTTACAACTGAACAAAACCCGCTTAGAACTGATGGTCATAGAATTTCAATTCAGAAGGAAATCATGATATTAAATGCTTTGAGAGATAAAACTAAGACTTATTCTACTGTTGCTAATGAATTTGATGTATCACCTTCATATGTAACTAATCTATTTGATGTTAAGGTAAATCTTCGTAGATTGAAATTACCTGAAGTCATGTGTATTGATGAAGTATATCTTAAAAAACTAGTCAAAAGATCTTATTGTTTTGTAATCTATGCACCTCAATGGAGAAAAATTGTTGATGTGCTAGATTCGAGACGTGAATTAGATTTAATAGATTATTTCTCTCATATCTCAAATGAAGAAAAAAACAATGTTAAATACGTTAGTATGGATTTATATGAACATTATAGGAATGTTATTAAAAAATGCTTTCCTAACGCGAAAATATCAGCTGATCCATTCCACGTTGTTAAACAATTAAATAATTGCTTCCAGAAAATTAGAATCAATACTATGAAACATTATGAATTTCTTAAGCATGAAGGTCATAATTATTATTGGTTATATAAAAAATACTGGAAGTTTTTATTAATGGATATTACTAACATTAAATCTGAATATTTTAAAGTTACAAAATCAGGTATGATTCTAAGTAAATACCAAATAATTGATAATATGTTAGATTTGAATCCTACATTAAGGCTTGCATATGAATTAAAGGAAGAATATAGAAATTTTGTTTCTACAGCTACGATTGATACTGCTGAAGATGAGTTACTTAATCTTATAAAAAAATTCAAGGATTCTCATATAAATGACTATGCTCCATTTATAAGCATTATGCAGAAATGGTTTCATGAAATCATAAACTCATTTAATAAGATAAACAATCATAAAATATCTAATGGTCCAATGGAAAGGGTGAACAGAGATATAAAAACTTTGAATGGAATATCATTTGGAGCTACAAATTTCAATCGAATGAGAAATAGAATTATGTTTACTATTAATGAAGATGCTCCTATATCACCATATAGAAGAAAGAACACTAATAAAGTGCCTGGAAAACCTAGAGGGAAATATAAAAAAAATAAATAAAATTAATAAGCATTTTGATACACGCAAAAAGGGGGGCATTTACGCTCCCCTTTATCGTTATATACACACCTATGTGTTTAAAGCTGGCACTCCTCTTTTTTTGGAGTTAGAGTCTCCCTCACACTCCCTCTATATTAGAGTACCAATTTTTTTAATTTTAAGATTCAGTTGAGTATTCAATCTTAATTGACATTAAGTAGTTGTTACCATCTACTGCAGTGATTACTACGTCACCATCAGCTGCTACTACAACTTCATAGTCCTTATTTTGAGTTTCTGAAGTTGAACCATTA
>JAFSJY010000044.1 GCA_017449215.1 Acholeplasmatales bacterium
CACTAATATAGTTGAGTAATTCAAAAAAACTAATTTTCCATCTATATTACATAATTAAAATATAATAAATTTGTAAATTAAAAAGGCTGTAAACCTTGATAATGAATTAAAATTCAAAACCTAGGTTTTTTCACAGCCCCTAAATTCTTAAAACTATTCAGTTACTTCTGCATTTGGAGCATCTGGTTTGCACATAATTGCGCCTACTAGGTAGAAGCCAGCTATTAATGCACTAATCCAGTTAATCCAGCCACCACGAGTAATAGCCCAAACATAATCAAGACATAATAATACGCCAAATACGATTGCGCCAATTCTCCATTTTCCATACATACTGCACTTTAATCCACATAATACTTCGAAGATTAGTAAGATAGAACCAATTACAACTGCAACATAAACAACGGCTTTAGCAAAAGAAACAGCAAAATCAATTTGTTCTGGAGTTGCTCCTGCCTTAACTGCTTCTTGTCTTGCAATCTCAACTGCACTTTCAAGGCCAGTAATACTAATAATGATACCAACAACACCTAGCACTAACATTGCTATTGTAGCAATGAATAATAATAATGCATATTTGTTTGATTTTATTCTTTTCATCAAGATATCCTCCTGAAATTTATTATAACAAAGCAATCATTCCTAGTAAATAAAAAAAGCTAGTAAAGTTCCAAATTAGTTGGGTTTGGTATAGCTTTTCTTAATCTCTAAAATGACATTCCTTACCACTTGATAATGCCTTTTCTTTTTTAATTTTCTTATCATTATACATATTGTCATCTGCTCTTTTCAATGTATCTAGGATACTATCATTTTCATTTAAAGCAAATCCAAATGCACAAGAATAGCCTGTAACATCCATTTTATCTTCCATAACAGAAATCATTACAGAAGCTTCCTCTTCTGTAATAGGCTTAAAGAATAAGCCCATAAATTCATCTCCACCAATTCGATAAATTCTAAATCCAACTGTTGAAAATGCTTGTAAAACCATAGAAATAATTTTTAGTGCATTATCGCCAGCCTCATGACCATATTTATCATTCATATATTTTAATTCATTCATATCGATAGATATCGCGCCATAAACCTTATAAGATAATGCCTGTTCATAGCTTTGACGATTTAATAATCCTGTTAGTGGATCTAATGTTGCGATATGGATATATAGGAATATGAAATATAGTAATAAAGCCGCTGCGAATATTGGAGTAAAATCATCTGGCTTTTCAAATATTACAAGTAAAATAATTCCTAAAAAAGCCGCTACTGTAATAAATAATGAAATTCTTTGATCATTATAAGAATATTTCTTTAAATAGAAAATATTATATGTAACAAAAACTATAAAATATATTCCAAATATAAAATATGGCCATAGTCTTAAAGGACCACCCATATATAAGCTTACCTCTCCTGCTGGAACAAAATAAGCGATAAGCTTAGTCCATTGTGATGTTAAATAAAATGGAATACTTACTAATTCTGGTAACAATAAAATAATTTTATATTTTAATGGAAGCTTCTTTCTAGAAGGAGATGCGATTGGAAGTAATGTGATAATTAATATTGGATATGAGATATATTTAAATGCGGTTAAAAAGAATCTTAAAATATATAAATTACTATAATCATGAGTATATAGCTCAACATTATGAACTATATTGATAACTAACAATAAAATAATAGCTATTCTAGCTCTTCTTTTTATTTCTTTACTTAAATGAACACTTATAAATAGAATTATAAATAATCCAATGATCTCAAATAACAACACATAGTTATCTAAGATATAATCTAAAAACCACATAAAAATATCTCCAATTTTAGAAATCTACTTATATAATAACATTATTTATTAAAATAAATAAAACATTTTTAAAGAAAGTGTTTTAAAAAGAAAAGATAAGATTAAATCTTATCTTAAAAAGTATAATTGTATACCAAGCTCATAATCCATTTTGCCTGATTTAATATCTAAATCTAATTTAGTTAATAAATCAATATTATTCTTGATATCAGCAATAGATTTAGTTTTAGCATCCTTAATCATATAATAAGCTACATTAGGCTTGACCTGGAATAGATTTGCTATCTCATCCTGACTTACATTTGCCTTAGATAAATTATAAACATTATATAATTGCTGAAATTTATTTAATAGCATTGGAATTAAATTAGAGGCTGCGTTTATAGTTTTAAAATCTTCATAGATTTCAAATATTCTCTTCTTGTCTCCTCTTAATACTGCATTGGTTAATTCATAGCCCTTATCCTCTAAAGGCTTAGGGACCATCTTTAATACGTCTTCCTTTGTTATTTTCTTATCCTCATATTTATAGCATTTTAATATTTCAATTGAGGAATCAACAAATGTTAAATTATCACAATAGCTAATTAATAATGATAATACATCATCATTAATTTCATAGCCATCCTCTGTAAATTTATTTTTAGCATATTCATCAAGAGGAACATTTCTAACCTTAATATCTATAAATGACGCATATTTCTTTAATGAATTATAAATAGGACCACCCTTAGAATCATTAAAGTCATATCCTTCTGTTGAAATACCAATTAGTACATTAGTTGAATTATAATCGGCCATTGATGTTAATAGCTCCTTAATAGCATTTTCAGATGCGTCCTTAAAAAGCTCTGCGCTTTTAACAACAATAACCTTAGGCTCATCAAATAAAGAAATTGTAGTAAGCTCATTAACAACATCATAAACAGAATCCTCATCAAGGTCATAATAAACCTCATCAAAGCTTCCCTTTATTCCCTTTTTTATTTCTTCAATTTTCTTTACTCCAACTGAATAATCATCAGTTGATAAAAAATAGCTTACCACAATTTCACCTTCTATCTGCCACTAGCCTTAGTTATTTCATTTATATATTTTGCTAAATCATTGCTATAATCAAAATCTCTTGAAATATAGCTCCAATTTGAATTTGATACTGTAGATGGCAAATTCATTCTACCAATATCATCTGATAATCCTAAATAATCCTGAATAGGAATAATTACCATATCACAATCAGTCTTCATTGCATATTCAATAATTTTTAAATTAGGCTTATCTAAAAATTTAATATTACATACATCATCAATTAGTTTTTTATAAAGCTTTGGCTGTTGATGATAAAAGCTCATTAATGTTTGATTATCATGAGTACCTGTATAGAATACATTATTTTCCTTAAAGCCCTTCTTAATTGGAGCCTTCTTTCCATCTCCAAGTTCAAATTGGAAAATATTCATTCCAGGATATCCACACTTCTTTAATAGCTTAGTTACATCATCTGTTAAGAATCCTAAATTTTCCGCAACTATTCTAGCATTAGGAATAGCCTTATTTATTGCCTTAAATAAATCATATCCGGGGCCTACCTCCCAATGTCCATTTCTAGCAGTTGAATCTCCATATGGGATACTATAATATCCGGCAAAGCCTCTAAAATGATCTATTCTTAAAATATCATAAAGCTTAAAGGAATGCTTAACTCTTCTAACCCAGAATTTATATCCATCCTTCTTCATCTTAGCCCAGTCATATAATGGATTACCCCATAGCTGACCATCAGCTGAGAAAAAGTCAGGTGGGCATCCAGCAACACCCTTAGGCTTTAAATCCTCATCTAATTGAAAATCCTTAGGATTTGCCCAAACATCGGCTGAATCATATGCACAATAAATTGGCATATCACCCATTATTGATATGCCGTTTTTATTAGCATATTTTTTTAATTTCATAAATTGCTTATAGAATAGGAATTGATAAAATTTAATTTCTCTAATTCTATCCTTTTTAAATTCCTCACATAGCCATTTTAAAGAATCCTTATTTCTTTTTCTTTCGTTGTCATACCATTCATACCAAGGTAAATTACCTTGCCATTCCTTTATGGCAACAAACATAGCATAATCATTTAGCCAATCATCATTATCCTTAATGAATTTTTCAAATTCATCCTCATAAATATCTGAATTTAAAAATGCTTTATGTAATAATGGATATTTATTGTTAAATAAATAATCATAATTTACTCTATTTGTTGGAAATGAAACAGGTAAATCAATCATTTCTAATAATCCATCTTCAACTAGCATATCTAAATCAATGAAATATGGATTATAGGCAAAGGCACTTGTTGAAGAATATGGTGAATCACCATATGATGTTGGGCCTATTGGTAAAATCTGCCAAATTTTTTGTCCTGATTTCTTTAAAAAATCAACAAAATCATAAGCACATTTACCTAATGTACCTACTCCATATTTTCCAGGAAGTGATGAAATATGAAGTAAAATTCCCGCTTCTTTCATTCTAATCCTTCCTCCTTTTTTATTTCATTTAATAATTTGATTTCTTCTTTAGTAAATTCTCTATTTTCTAATAAATCTGGTCTTCTTAATAATGTTTTTCTTAAGGCTTCCTTTAAATGATATTCTCTAATAAGCTTATGATTACCATTTAATAAAACCTCTGGAACAGATTTACCATTATATTCAATAGGTCTTGTATATTGAGGATATTCTAATAAGCCATAAGAAAATGAATCATCCTCATGTGATTCCTTTGTAATAGCATCATCTAATAATCTAATAATAGAATCAGATATTGCCATAGCTGGTACCTCACCACCAGTTAATACAAAATCACCAATAGAGATTTCATCATCTACATAATCTCTTACTCTTTCATCAAAGCCCTCATAATGACCACAAATTAATATAATTTCTTCCTTTTTAGCGAATTCTAAGGCCATTTCTTGCTTATATGGTCTTCCCTGTGGTGTCATTAAGCATACATATGAATTATCGCTTCTATTAGCCTTTAAGGCTCTATCAATGACATCACATTTAATAACCATACCAGCTCCACCACCACATGGTGTATCATCTACATGGTTATGCTTATCATTGCTATAAGCTCTATAATCAATTAATTCAATTTCAACAACACCCTTATCTATAGATCTTTTAATAATTGATTCAGATAAGAATCCACTAAACATATTAGGAAATAATGTTAATATTTTTATTTTCAAGATTAAAACAACCCTTCAATTTCATCAATGATGATTGAATCATCATTAACCTCTTTTATAAATTTTTCTTGGAAAGGAATTAATACATCCTTGTCATTATAATTTGTTACTAAATAATGGCATACTGGATATTCTCTAATTTCCTTTACTACTCCTCTTAAATCACCGTTTTGATTTATTATCTTCTTACCTACTAAATCAGAATAATAATATTCATTATCATCTAATTCATTTACTCTATCTAATTCAGATACATAAATATCTGTATTTCTATATTTTTCTACTAAATTAATATCCTCTAAATCCTTAAATGTAACTAATAAATGATCATCCTGATTAGATACTGATTTTACATTAACCTCTATATATTCATCCTTGTAGAAAATATATAATCTACTATTTTTATAAAATCTATCAAAATCACTTAAATTTTTGACCTTTAAAGCACCTTTAAGCCCATGAGTTGTCATTATATGACCACATTTATAATAATTCATAAAACGGCAAAATCTCCTTTATCTATTATAGTTAAATTATATAACAATTTATATGAAATATAAACAAAAAAGAGGCTTATGCCTCTTTTAGAACTATTTGCCATCGATATCTAGATGTATTCTTTTTCCTTCCTTAGAGGCACCAGCATAAAGCACAGTTCTAATTGCTTTAGCTAGACTGCCACCCTTACCGATTACGCGGCCTAAATCAGAAGAATTTACTAAAACCTTATATTCAAGATTTTCTCCTTCTTCCTTAACCTTAATAATCTCAACATCCTCTGGATATGCAACTAAAGGAAGAATTAAGCTTTCAATTAACTCTTCAAACTTTATCATAGCAACACCTCTTACTTAGAGATAACGTTATTTGCTACTAAAATGTTCTTAACAGTAACTGTTGGTTGAGCACCCTTAGCAATCCATGCCTTGATTGCATCTGCATTTAAAGTAACCTCAGCTGGGTTTGTCTTAGGATTATAAGTACCTAAAATCTCTAAGAACTTACCATCTCTTGGGCTTCTTGAATCTGCAGCAACAATACGATATTTAGGAGCCTTGTGAGCACCAAATCTTTGTAATCTAATTTTAACCATAGTAATACTCTCCTTTGTCTATAATATTAATACGAGAAATATTATATCATAATAAAATAGGCTGTCAAGTATTTTTTCTTGACAGCTTTTAAATTAATTATTTTTCTTATAAATATAATATAAACCCTTTAATAATAAATTCTCATCATAAATAATATTATGCTTAGAATGCTTAATAACTAGCTTAGATAAACCACCTGTTGCGATAACAACATAGTCCTCACCTAATTCTTCCTTTATTCTATCAATTAATCCATCAATTAAAGCAACATTACCATAGATGATACCACTTTTCATACAATCAATTGTATTCTTACCAATTAATACCTTAGGATCATCTAATGAAATATAAGGTAATTGAGATGCATTAGATGATAAGGAATCTAATGATGTTTTTAATCCCGGAATAATCATACCACCGATATGATTCTTATTCTTATCAATAACAGATATTGTAGTTGCTGTACCCATATCGATAATAATTGCAGGAACCTTATATTCCTCAATTACACATACAGCATCACATACTCTATCTGAGCCTAATGTTTGAGGATTATCAATTTTGATATTTAAGCCTGTTTTAATGCCAGGACCTATTACATAAGGCTTTTGATTTAATAAAGCCTTTAAAGCATTAAATATTTGATTTGTTAATTCAGGTACTACTGATGATAAAATAGATCCTTCTATTTCAGTATCCTTTACCTTGAATACTGATAGCATTAATTTTAATTGAATTAAAAAATCCATATCAGTCTTTTTCTTATCAGTTGCTAGTCTAGCAGAATTAATAATATTTGTTTTATCTAATAAACCAACAACAATATTAGTATTTCCAATATCTACAGCTAATATCATAATATTAAAGCTCCTTTATCTCATCTAATATTAAATTAGATAAATCATTTTTAGTACCAAAAGGTAATTCCTTAATTTCATCCTTCTTTATTAATGTAATCTTATTAGTATCTACACCAAAGCCAGTCTTATTCTCACTAATTGAATTAGCACAAATCATATCAGCATTCTTCTTTGCTAGCTTTTTCCTACTATTTTCAATTAAGTTCTCAGTTTCCATTGAGAATCCAATAAGCTTTTGATTATCCTTCTTATTTTCACCAACGAATTTTAATATATCATTAGTTCTATTTAATTCTATTGATAAGTTATCATCACTCTTTTTAATCTTATTATTAGCTACATTAGCTGGTGTATAATCAGCTACTGCCGCACTCATAATAATATAATCATTATTTTGATAATTATCCTTTACAGCATTAAACATATCTAAAGCTGAAATAGTATTAATAACATTAATACCATCATATGCTTTAACATTTGATGGACCAGATACTAATGTTACATTAGCACCTCTTAAGTATGCATTATTAGCAATTGCATATCCCATCTTACCAGTTGAATGATTGGTAATATATCTAACAGGATCAATAGCCTCTCTTGTTGGGCCTGCAGTAATTAGGATATTCTTACCACATAAATCCTTAGGATAAGCTAAATGATATAAAATCTTATCTAGTAGGACCTCTTCACTTACTAGCTTACCTCTTCCTGTATCACCACATGCTAAATAGCCAACAGCTGGTTCTACTATTTCATATCCATAATCCTTTAATGCCTTTAAATTATCCTGTAGAATTGGATTATCATACATATTTGTATTCATTGCAGGTGCTATAATTTTAGGACCTCTATTAAATGCAAATAATGTAGTTGTTAGCATATCATCGCAAATACCAGCTCTTATCTTACCAATAACATTAGCAGATGCTGGAGCTACCATAAATAAATCTGCTCTTTTAGCAAGTGATACATGCTCAACATTAAATTCAAAATTTCTATCGAAAGTATCAACTAGGCATTTATTACCAGTTAATGTTTCAAATGTAATTGGGTTAATAAAGTTAGTAGCATTCTTAGTCATTATTACATGAATCTCAGCATTTAGCTTTTTTAGCATTGAGCATAGATTTGCAATCTTATATGCCGCAATTGATCCAGTAACACCAATTGCTATTACCTTTCCTTTTAGCATAGGGCACCTCCTATTGATCGGCTAATTTACCATATTTTTCATAGAATGATTTTCTAATAATCTTATTGTTATCATCAACAAATAATACTGTAGGCTTTGTTTGCTTAGCCTCATGTATTTCTACTTCCTGATAAGACATAATAATTATCTTATCTCCAACATTAGAGCATAAAGCTGCGGCACCATTTAAGCAAATAATACCAGAGCCTCTTTCACCCTTAATTGTATATGTTTCAAATCTAGCACCATTATTAACATCTACGATTTGAACCTTTTCATATTCGAACATACCAGATTCATCTAATAAATTCTCATCTATTGTAATAGAACCAACATAATCGATGTCAGCCTCAGTTACAGTAGCTCTATGAATTTTGGATTTTAGCATTGTTACTCTTGGCATCTTATTAGTCCTCACACTTATAAATAAAATTATCAATTAATCTAGTCTTACCAATATATACAGCAATTGCACATAAGATTTCACCCTTAATCTCATCAATATATTGGATATTATCATTATCTACAATTGATACATAATCAATTCTAGCAAGCTTTTCAGTTTCTAATGACTTAGTAATAATATCGATTACTACCTTAGCATTTCTTTCGCCATTCTTAATAGCCTCTAAGCCCTTATTTAATGACTTAGATAGAATTAAAGCTGCTTGTCTTTCTTCCTTATTTAAATATGTATTTCTAGAAGATTTAGCTAAGCCATCAGCTTCTCTAATAATAGGGCAGCCAATGATTTCAATATCGAAATTTAAGTCCTTAACAAATCTCTTTACTACAGCTAATTGTTGCGCATCCTTTTGACCAAAATATGCTCTATTAGGATTAACAATATTAAATAGCTTAGTTAATACTGTACATACGCCACCAAAATGAACTGGACGCTTAGCACCACATAAATTCTCAGATACCTCAGTTGTATTAACTAATGTAGTGAAATGACTACCATACATTTCTGATGGCTCTGGGTTGAATATTAAATCAGCACCTGCAGATTCAACTAATGCCTTATCATGCTCGATATCTCTTGGATAAGATGCTAAATCCTCATTTGGACCAAATTGAATTGGGTTAACGAAAACAGAAACTACTGTCTTATCATTTTCCTTAACACTTCTTTCAATTAAGCTCTTATGACCCTCATGTAAATATCCCATTGTAGGAACAAAGCCAACACTTAAGCCTTCCTTCTTCCATTCATTTACGATATCTCTTACTTCTTTAACTGTTTTAACTAATCTCATAATCTTCTCCATCCCTCTTATTCAAAATCCTTAATTGCTTCTCTATAATCCTCATCAGACATAATATAAGTATGTTCAGTACCTGGGTACTCCATACTTTCTACTTCCTTTTTATATGTCGTAAATGCTTTTTGCTCTTCCTCATATAAATTAGCGAATTGCTTAACAAATTTAGCCTTAGGACCATCAGCATAGCCTGTCATATCCTGCCATACTAATACCTGACAATCACATTCATTAGACGCACCAATACCAATTGTTGATATATGTAGCTTTCTAGTAATAAATGCAGCTATTCTTCTTGGTACACATTCAAGTGTAATAGCGAAGCATCCAGCTTCCTCTAATTTAATACAATCCTCAATTAGCTTTCTAGCAGCGGCAGCGCTCTTACCTTGAACCTTATATCCACCCATATTATTAACTGATTGTGGAGTTAACCCTAAATGACCAACAACAGGAATACCAGCATTAACAATTGCTCTAATTTCTTCAACATAGGCACCCTCAAGCTTAACAGCATGACAGCCTGTTTCCTTAACGATTCTACCAGCATTTCTAATAGCATCTTCCTTTGATGTTTGATATGACATAAATGGCATATCAACAACAACCATAGCGTTCTTAGCACCTCTTACAACAGCCTTACCATGATGAATCATATCATCTACTGTTACAGCTAATGTATTAGGATATCCTAACATAACCATACCTAATGAATCACCAACTAAAATTGAATCAATACCAGCATCATCAATATTCTTAGCTGTAATATAATCATATGCAGTAAGCATAGTCATTTTTTTCTTTCCCTTATTTTCCTTAAATGTATTTACTGTTACCATCTAAATTTCCTCCAATATTTTTTTCATTTTTGAATAATCATTATTATTCCTTTTTTCGCTCATTTCAATTAAATGAAGACCTAAATATTTATACACTAAAAGTTCATTATTTTCTAAATTATCAATATGCCCCTTAACTGTTTCAATATCATTTCTAATTATTGGACCTGTTAAAGAATTAAGAGGACCATCATTTAAAATATTATTGATATTATTCATAAATAAAGGCATATAAATATTACTATCATTTATACCAATATCCTTATACATATCCTCTGCGATATCTACAATACCACAAACCATATTAGATATCATTGAACAAGCAAGATGATATTTTTTCTTTTTATCCTTATCAATGACTACAATCTTATTATTAAATATATTCTTTATCTCATCTAAATGATTACTACTTCCCTCTAATGTAAAATAGATATCATCTAATCCCTTATAGCTTTCATATTTATTATTAAAAGCATAGATTGGGTGAATAGAGTAACAATCATTATCATTATTTAATTCCTTAAATACGCTTGATGATAGGGATCCAGATGTATGAATTAGTATTTTGTTTTTAACATTTAATGATATTAATTCATCTACTACATTCTTTATAGAATCATCATTAACCGTTAAAAAAAGAGTATCACAATTTAAAACCATATCTTTTAGGCTTTTGTAATACTCACTAATACTAAATTTAGCACATTCTATTGAATCATCTATATTTCTTGAATAAATACCTAAAACACAATTATGCTTCATATTTATCCATTTAGATAAAGAGAATCCAACATGTCCCGCACCAATAAATCCAATTTTCATAAATTTTTACCTCACTAATATAATTTATTACTAATATCATTTAGCTTTTTATAATTAGATTTATCTATAAAATTTTAGTCATTAGTAAAGTTTTACCCTAAAAATAAATACTTTCTAATATTTACGTGCTAATTATATACCATTTTTATTTAAAATAAAAGCATAATTTTTTTATGTTAAAATACATAAACAAAACTATGTTTTTGGTATTAAATTTTAGATTAATTTGAACATTGATTTAAGCCTAGATGTTCAATTTTTGAACATTTTATAAGTTCGAAATGTTTAAAATTTATACATTTATCAAAACCAAAATGTACATATTTTATATTTTTTTGTTTTTGCTACTAACAATTCATCTCCTTTTATGACCACAACTAGGACATCCGTGTCCTATTGTTCTCATTCTTATTTCAGTCAACCATTCATTGCCACATTTTTTACATTTCCACCATGCTTTTTTCCCACTTCCAGGCAGTAATGTATTAGGATCTATTTCATTGTTTTTTTCATAATCCCATTCATCCATAAATGGTAATTTAAGTGTGATTATATCATCAACACCAGGCATAGCTACTCTACCTGAACAGTGAGGACATCCCACACCTTTACTTCTATTATTAGGGCTCGCTTCCCATTCATAATTACATTTAGAACATAGCCACCATACTTTTTTAAATCTTTTTGCAGTTATGTTATCAACGGTTAATTCTCCATTCTTTGTAGGATGGAATTCTTTAGCAAGTATAGGATTAGTTTCTTTCAATGATCCTACTTGTTTCACCTTATAACTGGTAAACGATTTACCTCTTTTTATGTTAGCACATTCTGGACAGCATCTCGAATCGCTTCTATTTTTATGATTAATTGATGCTTTATAACTTTTTCCACATTTAGTGCAAATCCACCAAACAATATCATTTGATCCTTTTGAAAACATTTCAGGATTCAATGGTCCATTAGATTCATAATCCCATTGTTCTGCTATATCAGGTCGTGTCACAACTAATGAATCTTGGATTTCAGTTAAATATTTTAAAATATCTAATTCGTCTTTTTTAAAATCAACGATTACAGATGTATGAAAATCCGGATTCAATGGGTTCCTTGTAAATGGATTAATTTCAGGATCAATCCAATCCAATACCTCCTGTATAACAAATTCCAAATTATTTTTGTTTTTTGTATTACTAACCCAAAAAATCTTATTTGCTACATCTTCCCATAAATCCGATTTAATATCTTTTATTCTATAAAGCGAAATCCCATTTGCACTACAAATTTCATATTTTTTTCGTTCTCTTATGTGTTGCTCGTTTGACTTATGCCAATTATATCCATCATATTCAACACCTGTTTTTATTGAAGGAATATAAACATCTAATTCCATTCCATGTTCGAAAATATCCTTATACCTACTAATCGCATCAGGATACATTTTTTTAATATAAAAGAATAGTGCTTGTTCAGGAAATGAGGTATTTCTTCTTGCAGAACATATAGGACATCCTGTCCCATCACCTACTCTATCATGAGGTCTTGCTTCGTATTCATGACCATTAGGGCAAATCCACCATACCTTTTTACCACTTTTATAAGTTATATGATTTGGAGTTAAATTCCCATTTTTAGTCGGATGCCATTCCTTTGCAACTTCAGGACATCTTGTTAGCAAGTCGTTTATGCCTGGCTTAGCAAAATTAACACCATTGCACATCGGACACCCACTATTTCTTTTCGTTCTATGATAAATAGTTGCCATCCATGAATGATTGCATTTAGAACATTTCCACCAAACTTTTGCACTACTACCATAAGAAAAGTTACTAATTAAATTAGTATTTTTGTTAGAATCAAACTCGTTTATTAAATTTTTTCTATCATTATCTAAACACCATGTGTAAAGATTATTGCTACCTTTCTTATTCATTCACACCAACTCATTTTTTTACATTAATTATTTAACATTACAAGTAATCATTCACCACTTTATTTTATGTCAAAGCTACTATATTTGTATCAATATCTCCACTAACGATATTAATATTTATGTATTTTTCTTGTATGGCGTCATAAACCATAACCTTACTGATCTTGCTATACCCTAATTTTTGGGCTAAATAATAATATGCTAAACATTGTTTTATAAAAGCCTCTGTGATTTTTGACGTACATTTCAAATCAATAATAGTATCGCCTATAACAAAATCAGCAACTCCTGTAATATGTTGAGTCTCAAAAAAGCAATGTTCCATATTATTAACATATTTTTCCTCATAATTATCTTGATTAATGTCGAAATACCTTATTATAAAATCAGCAGTTTTTTCACCATATTCTCTTATTTTTTTTACAAATTCACTTTCTTTTATTAAATTATGGTATGACATAGATGGAATTTTAGTGCCAGGCAAATTATACCAAATTTTCATTTGACTCTGATATTTTAGAATAACTTCATATCTTATTATGTGTGAGTAAAACAGTGCTAAGAGTTTTTCGTTTTTTATTTTAAATAATCCTTCAATAACCATATTTCTCGTTTTATAATCTCTTAATTCAACTGGACGATCTTCTTTAAAACAAATATAGAAATCTCGTAGTATTTTTTCTCTATACTCAATATCATATATAAATCTAATTATAAATTTTGCAAAATATTCTACACAATAGCCAAACATTGAATTGAACTTTTTTATCTTAAAAATACTATTATCTTTACCATAAGTATATTCCCTAATCGAACACAAAACATTATTAAATTTTCTCGTAATATATTGATCAAGCTTGGAATTTTTCCCTATCTTTTTTGTGACTCTTTTTTCTTCATACCAATCATAAAAATAACCATTTTTTAAATATCCAAAAGTATCAATTCCTATGATTGATAGTTCTTTATCATTAAATGCCTTAATACACCTCAAATCATCATATCTTTGGCATTCATATATTGCAGATTTACCATATTTTTTTATAAATTTATTACGCTCTTGAAATGGAAAAACAGCAATTGGTTCAATAATCAAACCTTGCTCATAATAATAACTAATCTCAGAATTATTAAAGATTTTTTCCGAGAAAATTACTTCAACATCATACGGAACAAAAGTATTATTATCACAATATTCTTCTAATTCTTCCTTTGTACTAAATCTTTTATACTTTAAATCAATACGGTTTTCTCTCTTTAATTTTTCGTATAAATCATCATTAGAAATTTCATTAATATCGTAATATTCTGATGATGAAAAATTATGGGCAATTCCTATATCATATATTTCTAGAACATATGGATATGTATTTTGAGGCTTGTATTTAATCTCAAATCCGATAGAATTCTTTGTCTCTAAGTACTTTTTTAAATTCAAAAAACGATCATTAGATAATGTAAATTTTTCTCTTTTTATTTCTAGTAAATCGCAATACCCCCATATGTTTGGTTCTAATTTTCTTATATCAGAAACATCAAACAAAAAGCATTTTTTATCAAAATTACATAGTACATACTTATAAGGATTGTTATTATAAATATTTGTGTTTGGTGATAATTCATTGAATCCAGTAGTGCTATCTTTTAAAACATCAAATTCTCCAGTTTCACCATTAGCTTCATAGATTACTAATCCGTTAGGTAATACTCCGTTTTTAAGGAAAACATGTGCTCCAGTTTTTAATTCTTGCACTGAAATAATATTACAAAAAATAGGAACCAAATCACCATTTTCGTCAGTATCTATATTCATCCCTTTAACATTATAAAAACAGTAACAAATTCTAGTATTATTCAATAATTCTTCGTTTTCAGGAGCCAGAATATCTATGTCATCTCTATATAGCAAAGCATTTCTCCTGCATCTTCCTATGACTTGGATAGTTGTAGAAGGATTCTTCGGTTCATTAGTCATATATAGTACATGTGCTCTTCTTATATCTATTCCTTCAACGATTTTGAACTTGTTTATTATTACATCGTATTCATTATCATCCCTACATAAATCTGACATATCATAATTTTCATCAGTAATATTAATATATTTCAATTTTCTCTTATCACATTCTCTAATTGTTATTTTCAAAATATTATCATCTAACACTCTGAAAATAGCACATGGATTGTACTTATTAACTGATTTATGCTGCTCTTTAACCTCCAATAATTTATCCAACGCATTCCAAGGTTCTCCTTCTGACTGAACAACAGTTCTCAACATCATGGTATGGTTAAAATTACACTTTATGTCATCATTCGAATTAATATTATTTGTAGCAGATACATTCACAATTTTAAAACTAATTTCCTCTAAGATCTCCATCCACCTGTTAGTATTAATATGCCCTTCATCTCTAAACCATATAATTTTTTTATCATGTGGTATTTCAGACATAATATCATCAGCTTGCATAATTGTATTTTTTGTATAATCATTTAATCCGAAAACCAACAAGTTATTTTTATTAGTAAATCTTTCTATTTCTACTTTAATTTGCCTATTCAGTTGACCTTTAGAAAGAGTTGTAATAACAAAAAAATAGTCATCATTCATTTTGTTAATTACATCAGCCATCATTTTAGTTTTGCCAGTTCCTGTAGGTGAAGAAAAATTAATTTTTTTTATAACATAATTATCGCACATAATCTTTTTAACTAGCAAATCTTCATATTCATTTTGAGTTGAATTTATAATTTTCAATTCTTTTTCGTTCATAAATACCTCGCCATGTTTCTTTTATTCACTACAAACAAAGATTCAATCAAATAATTTTTAACATTCGAAGAAATAAAATGTCTTTATCAATTGAAGTGGTCAAAAATAATCGATATGTAGACTTATATATTTTTAATAAAATAGTAAAATTCTTTATTATATTATACAAAAAACTGCCTAGCATTTCTACTAGACAGCATTTATATTATAATTCAATTTTTAAAACTGTATCAGTTTGATTTTGTCTAAATTCTTCATACTTCTTTGATAAAGCTTCATCATTAGTTGCTAGAATAGCAATTGCAGATAAAGCTGCGTTCTTAGCACCATTGATAGCTACTGTTAATACAGGAACTCCACCAGGCATTTGAACAATAGATAATAAAGAATCTAAACCATTTAAAGCACGGCTTTTAACAGGAACACCAATAACAGGTAGGCTTGTCATTGCGGCTACCATACCAGGAAGGTGAGCAGCACCTCCAGCGCCAGCAATAATAACCTTGATTCCTCTTTCCTTAGCTGTATGAGCATATTCATACATTAAATCAGGTGTTCTATGAGCTGAAACAACTCTCTTTTCGTATTCAATTCCGAATTGGTCTAAAACATCACAAGCATCCTTCATGACCTCGTAATCTGAATTAGAGCCCATTATAATTCCAACCTTAATAGCCATTGCTTATATCCTACTTTTCTTCTAATAATTCGAATAATCTCTTAGCTGCTTGCATAGGACCAGCATGCTCCATTCCAGGAACAGCAAGTCTTGTATGTAGCACACCAACCTTTGTACCATTAGCAATTAATGCCTCAAATACATTGTCGATAATCTTTCTAGTTTGAGCTTCTCTTTGAACAGGTCCAAATGGATTAGCGAAGAAAGATTCAGTCATACCAGTTTCTTGAGTAGTACCCTTAGCTCTTCTTGCACCACGGATGAAGATAGGCTTAGCCTCTTCAGCGTTCTTGTAGAATTCTACAGCATCTGCACATTCAGGATCATAGTTGTTAGCATATAAATACATATCAACACTATAGCCCTTCATGATTTGAGGATATGTAGCTACTGGAATAACTAAACGAGAATTTTGCTTATCAGGGTTCATGAAGATTGCTCTATCCATTTCACGATATGCATAACCGGCAGTCATGTCATCTGTTCTAACGAATGCACCAATTTCAGTACCATAAGCTACAACCTTACCATCCTCAACCTTGAATGTACCCATATCGTCGAAGATAGTTAATTGTGAAGAAATGTCATCTCCAGCCATTTCAGATAAAGCCTCTAAAGACTCACTCTTACCAGCACCAGAATCACCCATAATTACAACATTCTTAGTTCTACCATCCTTTAATGTGATGTGAACACATGCACCATGGATAGGTAGGTAACCATTATCAATCATCTTTGTATTATATAAAGTTAATAGCATCTTCTTCATATAACCAAAGTAGTCAATAGAATCATTATGTGGAGCTAAACCAACATAAATATCATTTGCCTTATCATAGAAGAATTCAGATTCACCATCATATTCACCACCGAATACATATAATAAATCTGGCTTCTTATTCTTGCATGAAGCAAGAGGTACGAACTCAAATAGATTACCAATTGTAATACCATGAGCCATATAATCTCTATGGAAATAAATGTATGCTAATGCAGAACCAACCTTAGCAGCGTAGCAATAATAATCATTAGCTACGAAGTTATCTCTAATTCTATCCATTGGGTTCTTCTTAGCTTCAGGATATGTACCAGTTCTCTTATTCTTTGCAGAATATGAAATAAATGGTGGACGAATAACAATTTGCTCAATTGCATCGCACTTTCTTAAGAATGCATATTCAGAATCCTTGTCCATCCATTCATTCTTTGATAATAATAATGCAGCATTAACACCAGCAGGTAGCTGACGATATACTGGGAACTTAGCACCAAATAGCTTTTCAGAAACTCCTCTATATGTAGATAGAATTGTGTTATTGAACTCAGATTGAGCATTGATGAATGATGTAGATTCAACACCATCCTTAACATTTCTTGTTAATACTACTGCATAACGCTCTAAACGTCTCCAGTAATCATAGAAATGTTGAACTAAATCATATAATACTTCCTTCTTAGCTAATGCCTTTGCATATAGCTTATCCATTTCCTTAATCTCTTCAATATCGAATGCGAATAATAACTTAAATAAGTTAGTAGTGTATTCAACAACTCCAGCTCTTGGGAAAATGTTTAAAACTGGTAAGAATGCTTGATTCTCAGTCTTATATAAGTTGTCGATATACTTTGTCCAAACCTCGTTGAAGCACTTAGAATTTAATACTTCTACCTCAGTCTTACAGAACTTCTCAGAGAAGTTCATAACTACTTGTCTTTTTCCTGTAACGTATTCCATAAAATCTCTCCTTAATTTTTTTTAGAATAAACCAACTATTTTACCATCAACAATATCCATTCTTTCGGCTGCTGGTTCTTTTGGAAGCCCTGGCATACGAATAATATCACCAGATAATGCAACAATGAAGCCGGCACCAATAGATGGTGTTACAGAACGAATAGTTACTGTAAAGCCTTCAGGTCTTCCTAATAGCTTAGGATTATCTGATAATGAATACTGTGTTTTAGCCATACAAACTAATGATTCACCAAAGCCAAGCTTTGTAAGTCTAGCAATTTGATTCTTAGCATCCTGTGTAAATTCAACACCATCAGCACCATAAACTTCCTTACAAATCTTTGCAATCTTTTCCTTGATTGTATCCTTAGTATCATAGATGAATTTAAATTCATTCTTGCTATTGTCAATTTGAGCAATTACCTTCTTTGCTAAATCAATAGCGCCATCTCCACCCTTAGCCCATACTTCTGATAAGCTAACTGGATGACCATTTTCCTTAGACCACTCCTCTAAAGCATTTAATTCAGCCTCAGTATCAGATGTGAATCTGTTGATAGCAACTACATAAGGTAAGCCAAACTTCTTAACTGTATCAATGTGCTTTTCAAGATTCTTAAATCCGGCCTTTAAAGCTTCAACATTTTCTACATTTAAGTTTTCCTTTAAAACACCACCATGCATCTTTAATGCTCTAATAGTAGCAACGATTACTACTGCTGATGGAGTTAAATTAGCTTCACGACATTTAATATCGAAAAACTTTTCAGCACCTAGGTCACAGCCAAATCCTGCTTCAGTGATTGTAAAGTCTGAATATGACATTGCCTTTTTAGTAGCAATTACAGAATTACATCCATGTGCAATGTTTGCAAATGGTCCACCATGAATGAAGCATGGAGTATGCTCTAATGTCTGAACTAGGTTAGGACAAATAGCATCCTTTAAAATCATCATTAATGCACCAGTAATCTTTAAATCCTTAATAGTTACTGGCATTCTATCATATGTATACGCAACAACTGTTCTATCTAATCTAGCTCTTAAATCATCCATATCAGATGCTAAGCATAGAATAGCCATTATTTCAGATGCAACAACAATATCAAAATGGTCCTCTCTAACAACACCGTTATTATGACCACCCATACCGATTACACAATTTCTTAAGGCACGGTCATTCATATCAATAACTCTATGCCAAGTAATACGAGTTGGATCAATATGTAATTCATTTCCTTGATAAATATGATTATCCAATACAGCAGCTACAGTATTGTTTGCTGTTTCTATTGCGTGGAAATCACCAGTGAAGTGAAGATTAATATCCTCCATAGGTACAACCTGAGCATATCCCCCACCTGCTGCTCCACCTTTAACACCTAGTACAGGTCCAAAAGATGGCTCACGCAAAGCTATGCATGTCTTGTAGCCTAATTTATGGAAAGCATCACCAAGACCAATTGTAGTTGTAGATTTACCTTCTCCTGCTGGTGTTGGATTAATAGCTGTAACTAATACAAGCTTAGCCTTCTTATCACCAAAAGCATTTAAGGAAACCTTAGCCTTATACTTTCCATAGGTTTCTAAATCATCCTTAGAAATACCTAATGATTTTGCAATATCAACAATCTCTTTCATTTCTGCCTTTTGAGCAATCTCTAAATCAGTTAACATATCACATATACCTCTTGTTTGTGTATTTTGTACAAAGTCAATTGTTTTTTTGCGATATACACATCAATATTATCACAATTGACCTTTTTAATAAAATAATATTTTATTGAAAGCGTTTACGATTACTTTAATCTAACCTCTTTGCTTTCAAAATCGCATACTATCATTTCATCACGGCTTGTAGGGATGCTTTTTCCTACGAAATCCGCTCTAATAGGTAGTTCTCTGTGTCCTCTATCTACGAACACAGCAAGTTCAATTTTAGAAGGACGACCTAAATCCATAATAGCGTCCATTGCAGCTCTTACTGTTCTACCTGTATATAATACATCATCGACTAAAATTAATATCTTACCATTAATATCATTATTAAATACTACCTTAGCTTCGATATCCTTCTTATGATCATCTCTATGTGATGATATATTAATTACCTCTAGTGGAACATCTACGCCTTCAAAATCCTTAATGAATTCCTTAATGGCTTTGGCAATAGGTGTACCCTTCTTTTCAATACCTACTAAAATAACTTTATTTAAATTTTCGTTGTTTTCAATTATCTCATGAGTAACTCTTTTTAATGTTCTCAGGAACTGTTCTTTTTCAATTATTACTTTCATTTTATACCTATTTTTATAAAGACTTTTAGGGAAGCAACAATGCTTCCCCTTAATCCAAATTATTAAATATTATTCTTCGTCTTCATCTTCAGAAATATTAGCATTATGATAAATTTCTGATACATCATCATACTCTCTTAATAATGATAACATTCTTCTGAACTTCTCTTCATGATCAGCATCTAGATCAACCTTAGTTGATGGAACTAATGTAGTTTCGCAAGTATCGAATTCGATATCTGCCTTTGCTGCCTCAAGTGCTGCCTTAATAGCGTCGAATTGAGCTGGGTCAGCAGTAATATTTACGAAGCCGTCCTCATCAGTAGCTAAATCCTCGAAATCAGCATCTCCAGCCATTAAAGCCTCCATTGCTTCATCCTCAGTCATACCCTCAAATGAGAATATTGCCTTACGAGAGAACATATAGCTTACTGCAGTACCAATTGTACCACCAGTCTTATTGAATGCTGTACGAACCTCAGTAAATGTACGGTTATCATTGTCAGTTAAGCACTCAACGATAACTGCTACTTGTCCTGGACCGTAGCCTTCATATACCTTTTCCTTTGTAGCACCAGACTTAACGCCTTGAGCTTTTTCAATAGCACGCTTAATAACATCAGCTGGACACTGATCCTTCTTAGCACGAGCAATTGTATTCTTTAAACCCTGATTCATTTCTGGATCAGGAACACCAGCCTTTGCAGCTTGGAAAATTTCCTTTCCCCATTTAGCATATTTTGCTGATTTCATTGCAGCTGTCTTAGCCATTGATGCTGCACGAACCTCATGAGCTCTACCCATAATTTTACACAACCTTTCAAGTTTTTTTATTAAAATAGTTACTTTAAAATTATATTATAAAAATAATATCCTTTCAAGATTTTTAACTCTTTTTTTATTTTCAAGAATTAAAAAAATTTTTATTAACTATAATACTACTCTTCTACTACTAAATTTTTCTTGTCATTATAGCCTATTAATCTCTTCCATCTACCAATCCTATAAGCAGAAAGTGAGATAGCCATTCCTACTATCCAGCCTAGTGGCCAAGATAGGAATATACCATATAATTTATATTCATCTGGTAATACGTTTCCCAAAATATATGATAATACAACTCTAATAATTAAATCTGCGAATGTAGCTATCATAAAGCTTCTCATATCCTTAGAGCCCTTTAATACACCATCACAAGGAATCTTTAAGCATAGGAATATATAAAATGGCGCTACACAATAAATGAATTTCTTACCTACCTCTACTACCTCTTTACTTGTATTATCATTTCCAAAGATAGATAGTAATGGTTCAGGCATTATCATAAATATTAATGTGGCTATTATAGTAAGTGCACCACAAATTAATAATCCAGAATAAAATCCTTTTTTAATTCTATCATATTGAGACGCTCCAGCATTTGTAGATGTAAATGTAGATATAGCATTAGACATAACAGTATAAATATTAACTATTACATATACTATCTTGTATGCCGCACCATAGCCTGCTGTAACAGATGGTCCAAATGAATTAATTAATGATTGAATAAAAACACCACCAATAGAAATAATAGAACCTTGAATAATTGATGGTATAGCAATAGGTAAAATAGTTTTTAATATTCTCTTATCAAATATCTTACCCTTTTCATTTAATACCTTTTTAGAATATATTAATAAAATTATTAATGAAATAACTGAAGCTATTGCTTGAGATATAAATGTAGCTAAGGCAATACCCTTAATACCCATTCCAGCATTAACTAATAATATATCTAATAAAACATTTAATGCTGTTGAAAATATTAAGAAATATAAAGGAATTCTAGAATTACCTAAGCTTTGGAATAATGATGTAACAACATTATATATAAATAAAAATATTATGCCACAAGTATAAAATAATAAATATATAAATGCTTCATCATAATATGCATCATTAACATTTAGCATTAATAATAAAGGCTTTAATAATGCTAAACCTAAACCACTAATTACTAATGCAGCTACGGCGATAGTAATTAATGATGTATAAATAGCTGATATTGCATTTTTATAATTCTTTTGTCCTATAAATCTAGCCGTTATGATATTAGCACCAACACCAAATCCTACACCAATTGCTAAATAAACAACAGTTATTGGATATGTTGCTGAAACTGCTGATAATGAATTGTCAGAAATCATTTTACCAGCAATCATGCTATCACAAATATTATAAAATTGTTGAAGTGTTACTGATAAAATCATTGGAAGTGAAAATAACAATAATGTTTTAAATGGACTTCCAGTGGTTAATTTATCCTTTCTATTCATAAAATCACCAAAAAAGTTATACTACTACAAAATATATTTTTCAAGAAAAAAACGAATACATTTTTAATGTACTCGTTATTAATTCTATAAATGAACCTCATCCTTACAAATATATAAAATACCAATTGTACCAGGTCCACAATGAGATGCAATAACGCCACCTGCAATTGTAGAATATACCTTTGAATTAGGGAATAATTCCTTTACCTTTGGAACTAGGTATGCTCTTGATTCCTCTGCGATAGAATCAGTAACAAAGATGAATTCAGGATCAACATTATTCTTCTCCTTATCCTCTTCTAGCATCTTAAGCATAGCATTTAATGCAGTAGTCATTTTACCAAGAGGCTTTTTACCAACTGTCATACTACCATCTCTTACAAAGATAATAGGCTTAATCTTTAATAATGAACCAAAGATTCTAGCAACACCAGAGCATCTTCCACCCTTATGTAAATATTCCATTGTCTCAATAGCGAATTGAGCCTTTACTCTTTTTACATTATATTCCATATTAGCAACTATTTCCTTTGCAGATAATCCCTTATCTCTATCCATAGCTGCCTTACATAATAATAAACCAATACCAGATGATAAATTACCAGAATCTACAACAAAGATTCTTTCTCCTGATTCATCTACTTCCTTTGCGGCAAGTACTGCAGATTGATATGTACTACTCATCTTAGATGAAATACCAGTGAATATTACATCATAGCCTTCATCATACCATTTCTTAAATTCTTCAATTATAACACTAGGTACAATAGCGGCAGTTTTTGGTAATATACCAGTTTCCTTAACCTTATCATAAATATCCTGTGTTTTAATATCAACACCATCTAGATATGCCTTATCACCAAAAATAACAGAAAGTGGTAATACTTTAATATCTAATTCATCATATAAATAATTTAAATCTGATGTTGAATCAGTAATAATTTTAATCTTATTCATAAGCCAATACCTCTTTACCATTATACAACATTTCTCTTGCTTTTAATATTAAAAATAATAAAATAAGATATGAAAGTCGGTGATATTTTGAAGGCGTTGCTAGTAGGAATAACAACTAAATATGATAGATATGATATTGATTATTCATTAAACGAACTTAAGAATTTAGCCGAAACTCTAGAATATGAAGTAATTGATTATGTTACACAAACATTAGAAAGACCTAATGCCGCTACATATATTGGTAAGGGTAAGCTATCTGAAATAGCTATAATGGTACATGCATTAGATATAGATACTGTCATATTTAATGATGAGCTATCTCCTGCTCAATTAAGAAACATATCAAATGAATTAAAAATTGATGTAATAGATAGAAGCTATTTAATATTAAAAATATTTGATTTAAGAGCCCAATCTAAGGGAGCCAAGCTAGAAATAAAGCTTGCAAGAGATTTATATTTATTACCTAGATTATCATCATTCCATGAAAATCAATCTAGAATTGGTGGTGGTGCATCTACTGCTACTCGTGGTGCAGGTGAAACACAAAAGGAATTAGATAGACGACATATCATGTCTGAAATCAATCATTTGAAGCAAGAAATCGAAAAAGAGAAAAAACAAAAAATAAATCAAATAGCTAAATATCAAAAGAATGAAATGCCAATTGTTGCCTTAGTTGGATATACTAACGCAGGTAAATCAACAACAATGAATACTATCCTAGAATATGTTGGTATTGATGAGGATAAAAAGGTATTTGCAAAGGATCAGCTATTTGCTACATTATCCACATATAATAGAAAGATAACATATAATAAAACTGACTTTATGCTAGTAGATACAATTGGATTTGTATCTAAGCTTCCTCATAACTTGGTATCAAGCTTCTATCAAACATTACAAGAAGTTAAAAATGCTGATTTAATTATTCATGTTGCTGATTCATCAACTGAATATATTGGTAATCAACTAAATGTAGTAAATGAGGTTTTATATTCATTAGAATGTGAAAAAATCCCATCTATATATTTATTAAATAAATGGGATAAAACAATATCTAATAATATGGATATTCCTGGTAAGAAAACAATTAGATATTCTAATCGTACTAAGGAAGGCTTAATAGAATTATTAAATACTATTACTGAAGAAATAGGTAAATCAACTATTCACGCTAAGGTATTAATACCTTATGCTAAGGGAGACATAGTAAATATCATTGAAGAAAAAGCTACAATAAATGTTAGAGAATATCAAGAAAAGGGTATTTATTATGATATCGATATTCCGTCTAAGCTTTATCATTTAGTAAAAGAATATGATTTAGATTTGATGATAAATTAAAAAAGTTCCTCGCGGAACTTTTTTTATTGTAATGATAAAGTCTTAGGCTCTTCCTTAGGTAGGATAGTAATATTCTTAGCATGAAGCATTACTACCTCTTCACCTGCAAGCTTAGAATATTCTCTCTTTACCTCACATTCAAGTAAAATAGTATCTCCAACCTTAGGCTTTACATTAGATTCATTTACTACCTCATATCCTAAGAACTGAATATCGTTAGAGCAGCATGTCATAACATCATGACCTACAACTAATGTATCCTTAGTAATATCTCTAACAAATACCTTAAATTTAAAGATATGATCAAAATATTTTTGATAATTATCAAATACATCTACATACCAAGTAGGATATACATCCTCCTCGAAATAGATTTCTTTCTTCTTTAAATCATATGGTAAATCCTCATCTAGCATTGTAGTTAGATTACCATTTTGATCCTCAAATGCTATTTGTGCCTGTTGAGTTAAGCCTCTAATAGAACGTCTAAATGAGCCTAATTCATTAATACCAGCACATCTATTAAAAATAATTAATGCTGAATATTGGCACATTGATTGGAATATTTGACGCATATTATTAAACATAACCTTAAACTTAGATGCGTCAATTAGGGTAATTTGCTGATAAATTACCATATGCTCAGGGAATTCCTGAGCCTCCCAATCAAAGAATGAATTATATTCAATAACAATTCTTGATGGCTTATATTTCTTTTCAAGCTCAATCATATATTCAGGTGTTAACTGTTCCTGATCATCAATATATTCTACTGCAATCTGGAATTTATCACACCATTCCTTTTCATATTCTACTTCGCCTTCCTCACATACAATAATTAAAGTAGAATTATCATGATATTGCTCATTATTTTCAACAATTTCCTTAATTAATGTAGTTTTACCACTTTCTAGAAAGCCATTAAGTAAAAATACAGGTAATTCCTTTTTCATTTATAATCAATCCCTTTTTATATTAGAATAATTTCTTAATTACATCCTCATCAATATGAGAACCAATTACAACAATCTTACCAGTTGGAATAGCAGCATTCTCCTTAATTTCAACCTCTTCTGGAGTTAAATTAAATGCATACCACTTGCCATCTGTAGCTTGAATAATACCCTTAGATCTAACAACAGCACCATATTCACCAGCTGCAATCTTATCTAGGTTAGCCTTTAATACATTTAAATCATACTTCTTAACTGTTTCCATACCAAATGATGAGAATACCTCAGCTGCGGCATGGCCATGATGATGGTGATGCTCATGGTCATGGTGATGACATTCACAATTTGGATCATCGCATTCATCCTCGTCGTGATCATGGTGATGATGTTCATGCTCATGCTCGTGGTCGTGGTCATGATGATGGTGATGCTCGTGCTCATCCTCATCGTCATCGTCGTCATCATCGTCGTGGTGATGGTGATGGCATTCACATTCTGGGTCATCACATTCTTCTTCATCATGGTGATGGTGGTGATGGTGGTGACAAGAACAATTAGGATCGTCACATTCATCATCCTCATGCATATCTAAATCCATGTCAGCTAATAATGAAGTATCAAAGCCTTCATATGCCTTCATTAATTCATCATCTGAAAGTGTTGAAATAGGTGTAGTTACAATTACACACTTTTCATTGTGCTTTCTTACAATTTCAACAGCACTAACTACTGTATCTTCTTTAGCAATATCAGTACGAGATAAAATTACTGTATGAGCATTCTTAATTTGGTCAACAAAGAATTCACCAAAGTTCTTATCATACATCTTAGCCTTCTTAGCATCTACCATACATACTAATGAATTAATATTATCCTGATATCCAGCATCATTAACAGCGGCTACTATATCAGTAAGCTTACCTACTCCAGATGGCTCAATAATAATTCTATCTGGATTAAACTTCTCAATTATCTCCTTTAATGATTTAGAGAAATCTCCAGCTAAGCTACAACAAATACAGCCTTGGCTTAATTCCTTAATTTCAATTTTAGTGTCACTTAATAAATCAGTATCAACTGAAATTTCACCATATTCATTTTCAATTAATACAACCTTTTCATTCTTTAAATCTGTGTTTAATAATCTTTTAATAAATGTTGTTTTTCCAGCACCTAAAAATCCTGAAATAATATCAATTTTCACATTATTACCTTCTTTCGAACTATATTATAAATCTTTTTAGATTTATTTACAAATTTAATACTTATATTTTAAATATGTATTTACATATTAAAAGGATTGGTTTTGTCCCAATCCTTTCAAATCTAATTATTCACTCTTTGTTTCTGCATCAGCTGGAGCTTGAGCAGGTGCTACAGCTGGCTTAGCAACTGGCTTAGCAACTGGCTTTGCTACTGTAGAAGTTGTTGGTTTCTTAATAGTAGTACCACTTTGACGGTTCTTTCTTTCTTCATATAATTGACGGATACGCTTAATGTTTCTGATACATTCAGCGGCTCTAGGACCATCACCGATTGCCTTATAATATTGAAGTGCTGCTGCATAGTTCTTTCTCTTTAATAATCTATCAGCTGCGATTTTTAGCTTTTCTCTAGCTCTTTCCTTAGATGCTTCAGAAGTATATCTTTCACTTAATACCTTACAGTAAATGTCATATCCTTCTTTTGTCTTTCTCATCTTTGAATCATAAGCCCAAGAAGATTCATATAGATAACCTAAGTTATATAATGCATCTGGGTTTCTTAAAGCGATAGCTTGCTTTAAATATCTTTCAGCGAATTCAAGGTTTTTAGTTTGAGTATATAAGTAACCTAAGTTATTACAAATTAAGCCTTGAGAATCTTCATCAGTTGAACCGAAGATTTTTACCTCACCCTTATTATTTTGTTCAGAGATAGGTAAACAAATTGAATAATAGTTGATAGCCTTATCACAATCCATGATTGTTTGATAAGCATCAGCGATTCTTTCCTTAACTTCTGTATCATGAATCTTAAATACTTGTAATAATAAGCATAAAGACCATACATATTCTTCATTTTGGAATAATTGGAATGCAATCTTTCTATACTTCTTTCTATTGAATGCATTAACCTTAACCTTCATGTAACCACCAACGATGATTGAACATACGTCGTTAACTAAAGCTTCAATTGGATAGCCTTCTACTAATTCAATTTCATTGATTGGATACTTATTTTGGTAAGTTTCCTTTGCAGAATAGCAAGCAACGATTTGACAACGATTGTTTGCCTTAACGATTTCATATAAGTAATCTCTATAATCAAATGCTTCAGAAATGTGAAGAATGATTAAACCTGCTGAATTCTTAATATCATTTAAAATCTCTTTATTTTTACCTTCTGTCTTTTCAAATAGATGAACCTCAACATGCTTTTGGTCTAATACTTCTGCGACGTAATTAGCATTCTCTTCATCATCTGGCAAATAAACTAAAGTAACATAATTTTTCATATAAATTCCTCCTACTACTATTAGGTCAAATTTTAAATAGCGCACTGCTTTATTAGATTATATCACAATAAATGTAAATTTTTCAACGTGTTTTATAACAAATTTAAGATAGTTGTACGTTTTTTTTCGACTTATTTTTTAATCTTCTAACTACGAAAACGATTAAACTAGGTAATAATTCAACTAACACGACAAGAATAATTAAAATAAGTGCATAAGCATATATTTCTTTATATTCCACTAATGTTTTTGAATTAAAAATAGCTGTACCCATTGTATTTCTTACACCTGCAATAAATTCAGTTGTAACAATCATTTTTATCCCAAGTCCAATTGCTGTAATTAATGCTTGCTTTAAATATCCAGAAATTAGTGGTAAATGCACATTAAAGATAACCTTTAAGCTTAATTTACTATTTAATCTCCAAACATCATTATAAGTAGAATCAATTCTTCTTATACCTTCACTTACAGCCTCATAAAGAATTGGAATCAACGCAATAGCTGTTGAAACAATAGGAACATATCTATAATTATCATTTGGAATAGTAAGCATAATTATGACAATGATAATAACCATTGGCATACTTCTAAACACAATCATAAATGGTCTTAATATGCCACGAGAAACATCATTAAAGCCGCTTAAAATACCAAAGCCTAATCCCAAAATAGATGAACATATTAATGCAATAATAAAATCTAATAATGTAATACCAATGTACTTATATGTCTCACCCTTTCCTAGCAAGCTAAAAAAGGTATTAGTAATATCAAGCACAGATGGGAATACAATAGAGTTATCCTTAATAAGTCCAATTAAAGAAATTATTATTACAATAATTAATATTCCTGCAACAAATAATATTAAATTTTTAATTTTGTTACTTGTTGTAGTAGAAATCATCAGAAGGTACCGCACCTCCAAATTGCTTTAGGTCTATGTTTGCTGTCTTTTCAATAGCAGCCTTTGAATCAGCTGCTGTTTTAAATTTAATATTACACTTAGGTAATGCAGTCTTTAATACAGGTAAAGCTGAAGGTAATCCAGTATTACCTAATGTAATGATACTATTAGCTACTGATTCTACATCGCTAGTAACTAAATCACAAGATTGCTTAACCTTATCTAAGTATTCATTAACTACACTCTTATGATTATCTATAGTATCAGCCTTAATAAATAAAGCTGCTTGAGTAAATTCCTCAGTTGAAAATTCATTATATAATCCAGTTACTGAATAAGATGTAACTGTCTTATTAGCTTGCTTTAATTGATTAGTTACAGCTGTTAATGCTGGTTCTGCAGTCATAACAATTGCATTATCATCACTTGCTAATAATTCCTTAGTATTAGCTGCACTTCCTAAATATTCATAGTTTGGTGTAACATTATATAAATCTAAAACATATTTAGCCAAAGATGAATTAATTGTGTTTTCACCAAATAATGTAACATTCTTACCACTTAAATCCTGAATAGCTAATATATCAGTTCTTGTTGTTGCAAAATATAAGTTACCCCAAGTAACTACCGCACCTAGCTTATAAGTTGACTTATTAGCCTTATATAATTTAGCACCTGCATTTACTGGTGCGATAATTATATCCTTTTGATTTGCAGTAAATTGTTCTGCTATATTATTAGCATCAATAAATGAATAGCTATCAGTATCATTTACTGCTAATGATGCTACTGATACTGCTGGAGCTCCCTGTGGTGCTACAACACTTAGCTTATAATCATCGCTACCACATGAAGCTAAGGCTACTAAAAGGCCTGCTCCTAATGTAGTTATTAAAAATCTTTTTTTCATATTCTAAAATCTCCCTCTAACAATAATTATTATACTATATTTTATACAATTTAAAATCATTTATTATGCTATAATAAAAAATGGTGATATATTATGGAAAGAATATCTAGATCTCATGATAAATTTAAATTATTAAAGGATATGATTAAAACAAATCATTATCCAAATATAACTGTTACAGATGATTTAGAGGTATTAAAGATAGCTGTAAATAATAATTTAAAAATTAATTTATTATTTTATACTTTCGATGAAGAATATAAGGATGAAACAAAGGAATTATTAAATAATTTAATAAATAATTCTAAAGAAGTATATGAAATATCTAAATCTACTTATGATTCTATTAAATTAAAGGAAAACCATGCTGGTATTATCGCAGCTATAGAATTAAACAATTATAGCTATAATGATTTTAAAAACAAAGAATTCCTAATGATATTAGATCATTTAGAAATACCAGGAAATATTGGAACTATTTACAGAACATTAGATTCTATTAATTGTGATGGAGTTATTTTAGTAGATTCAATATCTAAAATAAATAATGAAAAAATTACATCCTCTTCTCGTGGATGTAATCTAATAATTCCTACAATATCTGATACATATCAAAATGTATTAAAATTTCTTTTAGATAATGATTACGAAATATTCCTAGGAGAGCCAAAGCTTGGCTTAGATTATCAGGAATATAATTATAAAGGAAAGATAGCTATTGTTGTAGGAAATGAAAGATTTGGAATAAATCCTGATTGGTATAATCATAAATCAACTAAGGTATTTATTCCTATGGAGGGCTCACAAAATTCATTAAATGTAAGTGTAGCCGCTTCTATCCTTGCATATGAAGCATATATGAAAAGAAAAAAGGCTTAAGCCTTTTTTTCATTTACTTCTTCATAAATATCCTTTAATTGCTTACCAACCTTTTCTAAGGTTCTCTCTTCTACCTTTTTATAAGCATTTTCCTTTAATTCATTCATATCATTATTAAATACATAATTTAACTTCTCTATGAATTCATCATTTGTCTTACCCTTTAATACTTCTTTCCCATCCTCTAGCCAATCGCTAAATACAGGAATATCTCTAACTATTACAGGTAGCTTAGAAGCTATTGCCTCTAATACTGCAATACCTTCATTTTCCTCATGAGATAGGAATAAGAAACAATCAGCTCTATGGAAAGCTCCTCTTAATACCTTAATATCTACATATCCAGGCATAATTACATTCTTAGGTCTTTTCTTAATAGCTCTTTTAATTTTAGATTGAGTTAAAATAGGAGCTAAATGTCCAAACCAGATGAATTCTACATCTGGCATTTTTTCAGCTATTTTGAAGAAATCTCTTATACCCTTTCTTTCAAAATAAAGACCAGCACATATAACTATCTTCTTATCCTTAATATTAAAGAATTCATCAAATGCTTTTACGTTTTCTTCATTATATACATATTCCTCTAGCTTAATACCATTAGATACAGCATATACAGGACAATTAACACCCTTATAATTTTCAATTAATCCTTTAGAATATTGTGTTGGTGTAATAATAGCATCTGCGTGTCTATACATTCTTAAAATTAAATGATTAAAGATAGGTGCTATCAATCTCCAGCATTTAAATGAATACCTAAAATCTTCTACTGTTGAATGACCATGAACAATAACCTTCATGCCCCTCTTATGTAATTTTTTTAGTAATCTATATGATTCAAAAAACAAAGTATTAATATGAGCAAAATCATAATTATCATTAGGATCTAATGTATATTCAACATTATTTAATTCTAATGCCTTCATTTGATGTGTCATTGCACGTCCAATACCAGATTGCTTCAAACTATTTTGTTTTTCAAAAAACAATAAATTCTTCATAATATCCCTCATTTTTAAAAACACGAAAGTATCATATCACAAAATAATTAATTAATCTCTTCCCAGATTTTAATTCCATTACTTAATCTTAAAAGGCCATCCTTTACATTAGAAAGAGATGTAGCTAAATTAATTCTAATAAAGCCTTCGCCAGACTTACCATATTCAACTCCATCAGATACAAAAAGGCCAGTCTTTTCTCTAATGAAATCTCTAAACTTTAAGGAATCATTTGAATATGCACTTATATTTACCCAAGCTAAATATGTAGCTTCTCTTTTAGTTAATTTTAATTTAGGTAAAAATTTATTTAAATAATCCTCTAAATATTTAAAATTATTATCAATATATAAATTTAATTCATTTAACCAATTATCGCCATTATTTAAAGCAGCGATAGTTGCTTCAAAGCAAAAGAAATTACCTTCTGCACATTCAGAAGTATTTAAATCTCTATCAAATTTCTTTAATATATCCTTATTAGCTGATAAGGCTAAAGATGCTTGTACGCCTGCCATATTAAAGCATTTAGTAGCTGATATTAGTGATAATGAATTATTCTTAGCTATATCAGATAATGAATAAAAAGGAATATATGATAAATCACTTCTTACTATATCTGCATGTATTTCATCAGATACAATAATAACATTATTATCATATGCTATTTTAGCAACCCTTTCCATTTCATCTCTTGTCCAAATTCTTCCAACAGGATTTCCTGGATTACAGAATATTAATAATGTATTCTTATTATCCTTAGCATATTTAGAAAATAATTCATAATCTATTTCATATCTATTATCCTTATAGATTAAAGGACATTCAATAATTCTTCTTTTATTATTTCTAATAGAATTAAAGAAGATATTGTAAACAGGAGTAAAAATAATTACACCATCATCTACATTAGATAAAGCTCTAACAGCTGATGATAAAGATGGTACTACACCAGTAGAAAACACCATTTCATCTCTTTTATATTCAACATTATGTCTTCTTTTCCAAAATGAAATAAATGCTTCATAATATTCTTCTGGAGTGTATGAATAGCCAAAAGCATTTATTTCTAATCTTTTCTTAATAGCTTCACTAATTTCAGGAAGACATTTAAAGTCCATATCAGCTACCCACATAGGAAGCTCATTATCCTTAACATCCCACTTATATGAATATGTATTTCTTCTTTTAGCTAATTCATCGAAATTATACATTTATTCCTTAACCTCAATAGTTGTTTTCTTAGGATCTACTATATCCTCATCTAAGATGATTTCATCAATCTTTAATGCTTTAATCTTACCAGAATATGGATTCTTAACAGAATCAATCTTTGTCTTTATTTCAGCATTTATATCATTACATCTTTCAAATGCTAAATTAGTATTTAATAGCTTACAATTAATCATTTCAATATTATCGATATAGCACATACCCTGCTCACTATCGATAGTACAATTAACGAATTTTAGGTTTTTACTATTCCATCCTAAATATTCACCAATGATTATAGAATCATAAACTACTACATTATTACAATTCCAAAATGAATCCTTTGAATTCATTACTGCATTTCTAATTTCGATGTTTTCAGCTCCATCAAATGCATAATTACCATCTAAATTAAAATTCTTAATTTTGATGTTTTTAGAATTCATTGCAAAGTAATCGCCCTTAGCATTTACATCATTTAAAACAATATCATCACAATTCCATAATGTTTCTTGGGCATTAGGAATATTAACATTATTTAAATATACACCCTTACATCTTCTAAATTGCTTAGGAACAGCAATTAGTGATTTATTAATTGTAATATTATTTGTATACCAAATGCCTGATCTTGCTAAATCAATAAATGTAGTTTCATTAACAACTACATTATTACAATACCAAAGTGGATATTTCCACTTAAATATACAGCCATTTAATTCTAAATTGCTGCATTCCTTTAATGGTGATTCACCATTATCGAATGTAACATTTTCTAAAGAAACATTATGAATATTATATAATGCTCTTTCTCCTTCATATAAACCACCACTTAACTTCTTTTGCATAAAAACCTCCTATGCTTGTCTTGCCTTACCATTTAGTTCTAATTTAACATTAGAAAATCTAGCAATGGTTTGAGCGTTGGCAAACATTCCAACATAAACATATTTGTCATCCATTGAAAGATAATCAAAATCTATAAATTTACTTTCATATAATTGATTACGATAATATGTTTTAACAAACACAACCTGTCCTAATCTCTCAATAGATATATCTAATTCCTCATTTTCTTTATAAAATTCATTTATTATATTTAATTCTTTCTTTAATTCAGTTGGATTAGATCTAGAAAAATTAATATAAGATATCGCATCTGTAGTTACAATACCACCAGCAATAAAATTAGTTGAATAATTTTCCTTAGGATTTGTTTGATTAAAATAAACATCTCCTCTTAGCATTAATCCAAAGCCTGATTGCTTGATACCATTATAGTATTCTATCTTAGCATGTGCACTAAATTTAAAATTTAAATTCTTGTCTATCTTAGTAAATGCATAAGCAAATCCATCACTAGATGCGTTAAATTTACCGAATTTAGTTTTAGAGCCAACTAAGAAATCATCATTATCGCTTTTAGCTATTATAGAATCATCAATAATATCTAAGCATCCAAATGCAGTACCATAATATGGTTCATTGCATTTAAAGCAATCTTCAGGCTTATAAGCCTCAAAATCTGGTGTTTTATATTCCTTAAATACAAATAAAGGATTTATCACTAAATCACTAAATTTAGGCTCTTCTAATTCCTTAAAGTACTTAGAAATAGGATGATTAATTTTCTTCAATTCAGATGCTAATAAATAAGCAACCCATTTAGCACCTAAATAATTAAGATGTGTCTTATCAACACTTCTCTCATCATATGTTACAACACCATTAACCTTCTTACCCTTAGATATTGCATGTAATAATAATTGCTTATCCTCTAATTTCTTTGATACCTCAATTAATGTATTAGTTAAATCAATGCCAGCAATATTTAAATAAGATGCTAAATCTAATACTGCCTTTCTATAATCACCAAATTCATTAATATGAACATCATTACCTTCATATTTCATACTTAAATCTAACCTTGGGATAGGACTACAAATAATAGGTGTAGCCTTTTTATCTAAAGCAATCTTAATATAATTATCATATAATGATTTTTTAAAGCTTCCTTCTTCATTAATATCCTTTAAGGCACTAGTAAATCTTGCGATATCATCACCCTTTTCATCATTATGACCAAAGCCAATGATTACAAAATCACCTTCGCTTACCTCATTAAGGAATGTTTGATAATTAGGCTCTAAAATAAAGCTTTTTGAGCTTCTTCCTGATAAAGCTAAATTAAGAACTTCAATTCCACTTACATATTCACTTAATAATACACCATATCCATATCTTGGATAATAATAGCTAACGTCTTCAAATGATGAAACAGTTGAATCTCCTAGCATTATTATTTTAGCCACTTAGAACCACTCCTTAATTTTTAGATACTACTATGTTTTTCCACACTAGTAACAATATCTATGCAGATTATAATAAAAGAAAGGGATTATTTCAATCCCTAATCTTCCATATTATCGGCTTCGTCACTAGGGACTTCCTTGCCTAATACATATAATAGCATTCTATAAGCTGCCTTATTTTTAGCAATCTTCTTATCCTTATCAAAAGCCTTAAATTTCTTATCAATTTCATCAATCATACAAGTTGATAAGAATCCACCATTCTTTTCAGTTGTATGATAATCTGCGAATGAGAAATAACCCTTTAAGGTTAAATTATCTAATGTATCCATTGCATTAGTTTCACTATATTCACCAGCATCCTTAACAATCTGAGAAGTCATATTATTTTCTGTTAAATATTTATAAGCTGCTTGTGCTGCTAATAATCTAGATTCAGAATGGTTTACACCAACTCCATCAAATTCTAAATTATTTAATGTTAATTCACATTTAATATAGATATTACCGCTCTTATCCTTAACTCTCTTATATACATAGCTAGGCATAGCTTGGCCTGTTTCAACACAATAATTAAATAATAAAATTGTTGGATGAGAATCTATATTACCAAATCCATAATTTAACCAATACTCAACATCTAGCATAAATGAAACAACATTTGAAATAATTGATACATTCCAATTACAATCTAAAGCTACCGCACCAATAATTGCCTCAAATAGCTTTCTATCAATATCAACTAATTCTCCACCCTCAAATGAGCTTACATATTCAGTTAATCCTAATACATTAACTGATACTCTATATAGGTCTTGTGATGTTAAATTATCTAATAAATCATAAATTACTGTATTTTCAATTGTAGTTTTATAGGGAGAACCATTTTCATTAGTACCATAATAATTCATTAATGTTACTGTTAATGCATAATTAATAGCTCTTTTACCAACAATTCTTAAAATTCCATTTGATCTAGGATCATTACCATCACCTGGTTCAAAATCAAATGCTTGAGCAAGTAATGCATCATTATTGAATTTATATTGAATTGTTTTTTCAATTATAGAGATTATATCCTTATCCATAATTTACCTCCAAAAAAACCAACTATTTCATTATATCACGTAATACACATTTAGTCAAATAGCCCTCGTTTAGTACGAATTTGGTTGATTAGTTTGTAATTTTAGTACCTATCTTCATGCCAACCTTAACTACAGTTTCTATACCGTCATTAGAGTTTTTGATGATATCATCATCTATTTTAACAACATTCTTTTTAACAAATAGAATGATTGTAGACCCACCGAATTGGAACTTTCCCTTTTCTTCTCCCTTTTTAAATTCATATTCCTGATGTAGGTTTTCTATTTTACCTACACACATAGCTCCAACCTCCATGAAGATTACATCATCAAAATTATTAGTTTTCAATATTGTATATTCTCTTGAATTTTGATGATATACCTTTCTTGAATGGATAGCAATTGGCTGAGTAGTATGTAATACACCCTTTATTTTTATATTCTTTGTCTTTTTACCATCATCAATATAAATATAATGATGATAATCATCTACTGTTAATCTAAATATTAAAATTAAACCATCCTTATATTCATTAGCTAATTCCTGATTCTTTAATATTTCAGCAACATTATATTCACTTTTCTTTACTGTAAATATTAAATCATCACTTATTTTTCTTACCATAAGCTTAGAATCACAAGGTGAGATTAATGAATTAGGATTATTATCAAATTTTAATTCCTTTAAATTTCTTAAGAAAAAATCATTATAGCATTTAGGATTCTTACAATCATATAAAGACATATCAATATTATGCTTCTCTATTGTTTTCTTAACCTTTTTCTTAGACATTCTTCTATTCATATACCAGTGACTAGCATTAGCTACTAGCTTAGATGCGAAAAATTTTAAGAATAATCTACCAATGAATGTATGATATAAGAATCTTAAGAATCCAGTTTCATATTCAGTTGAATTAAATCTATTACCGTTTCTATCGGCATATACAACATAATTTTTCATAATAAACCTCTACTTAATAATACAAAAAAGATAGAATAAAGTCAAAGAAAAACAGAACATCAACTGTTCTGTTTTTTAATATCGTGCCTTATAACTAATATGTGCTCTAAAATTGAAATTAATGCACATACAATAACAGGAATATAGAATGATACTGCTCTTGTTAATAGCATAGCACTAGCTATCATTTCCTCACCCGTATAAACAAATCCAAATAATTCTAGATATAAGAACTCAGAAATACCAACACCACCAGGTAAAGGTAGAGAATCAACAGCTAAAGCGATTAATACCTGAATACCCATTAGCTCCCAATATGAATGATATTTCATATTAACACCCATAGAGCCTCTTAGGAAGGCAATGAATACAATATATGTTACTGAGAATAATGCAATTCTTTGAACAAAATTACATAATAATGCTCTTGTAAAATCTAGCTTATGAGATTTAATAAGCTTAGCACCAACCTCATATTCATCCATCTTCTTATATAATGTTCTTACCCATTTTACTGGTCTTTTAACAATATGAATCTTATGTAAGAAAAGAATTAATCTTAATCCAAATGCTCTTACCCAATTTGTTTTAAAAGCACCTAGGAAGCACATTACAATCATAAATATATTGAATGTAAATCCAAAGATAAATAAGCCAAGCATCAATCCATTTCCAATAACTAATGATGGATACATAATTAATCCAACTAAGCCTAGAGCTACTAATACTATTTTAAATAAAGCTGTATTAATTAATAAGCAAATAGATACATATGATAATGATACTCCATCCTTTGCCATATAATAGCCAACCATTGGCTGACCACCTGAAGCGGATGGTGTAATAGCACAGTAATAATAATCTATAGATGAATACATTATATTTTTACCAAGTGAAACCTTTTGTCCCATTGATTTAAAGATAATCTTCATTGCATATCCTTCAAAGAAGATATAAATGAATATCATTGCTACGCCTAAGACTATCCACCAAGGACTAACCTCACCAATAACACTCATCAAATCAGAAAATGAATATTTACTAAATAATATAATAGCAGTTACCACAATTAAGGCAACCATGAAGCCAATACTTAATATATATTTAAAATATGGATTTTTCTTCTTTTTAGTAGTAGATTCTACTGATACCTCATCAGTTAAAGCTGGAGTTTGTACGTCTTCAGTTTTATCTAATTGTTCAGTATTATTTAAATCTGCCATACTCCCTCCTCATAAATATCACAAATTTACTATTTTTTTATTGATTTTAGAATGTAATAACCGTGATCACGATTAATTATATCACAATTGCCAAAAAGCTCAATTAAATGGGCTTTTGAGCTTGGAGCGCCCTGTTTCTTTTGGATGACAACCCAAAGCTCTCCACCAATAGCTAAATGCTTATAAGCACCATCATAAATGCTAAATACTGTATCCTTACCTGCTCTAATAGGTGGATTAGTAATTATTGATGAAAATTCTAAGCCTTCTACCTTTTCATATAAATTAGAATTAAATGCTTCTGAATTAGCATTATTATTCTTAATGTTTTCTAATGATAAATTATAAGCACGCTCATTTATTTCACACATAATAGTTTTCTTATTATATATTTTAGAAACAACAATACCTATTGGACCATAGCCAGATCCCATATCTAGGATTGGTAAATCTATATCATTGGGTATGAATGCATTTAGCATAGCAAATGAACCATAATCTATATAATCTTTTGAAAATACACCATTATCTGTTTTAAATTTAAAGGTTTGTCCTTTAAAATTGAATATAAAATCTTTAGGTTCAGACGGAGTATTAGTAGTCTTTGAATAATAATGATCAGCCATAAAAACACCTCCAAACCAAACAACATAATTATATCATATATTACATAAATGAAAAGTAAATTTAACATTTTAAAACTTATTTTGAACGTTTTCAGCCTTAAAATAAGAAAAACTGCTATACCAAAAGATATAGCAGTATGCTTTCAAATATAACTATTGTTTATTAATTACTTAACTTCAACAGTTGCGCCAGCTGCTTCTAACTTAGCCTTTAATTCATCAGCCTCAGCCTTAGAAACCTTTTCCTTAACAGCCTTAGGAGCGTTGTCAACTAAATCCTTAGCTTCCTTTAATCCTAAACCAGTTACTTCCTTAACAACCTTGATAACACCAAGCTTTGCAGCACCAGCGTTAGTTAATACTACGTCGAACTCAGTTTGTTCAGCAGCAGCAGCACCTGCAGCAGCACCAGCAGCTGGAGCAGCAGCTACAGCAGATGGATCAACACCGAATTCTTCCTTTAATGCATCAACTAATTCCTTGATTTCAAGGATAGTCATTTCCTTTAATGATTCAATAAATACTTCTTTTGTTAACTTAGCCATTTTAATTTTCCTCCAATTTTGACCTTTAATATTATTCGTTTTCTTTCTTCTCAGCTACTAACTTTAAGCCCATTGCTAATTGGTTAACAGAACCTAATAGACCAAATGCTAACTGAGTTAATAATGTTTCGTATGATGGTAATACTGATAATGCCTTTAATTGGTCAAACTCGTATACGTCACCATCAACGATACCCTTTAAAACTTCAATCTTGTTATTTTCTTCACCAAGCTTTGAGAAAAGAACCTTAGCAGGTGCTACTACATCGCTTTCTGCGAATGCTAGAGCAACTGGACCCTTTAAAGCATCAGTGAATGATTCAAAACCAGCTTCCTTAGCTGCACGTGTAGAAATATTGTTCTTATAAACAGATACTAATACACCCTGAGCACGTAATTCCTTACGTAACTCTTGGAACTTTGCAACTGTTAAACCTTGGTATTTGAATGCAACTACAGCTGCAGAATTCTTGATTCTTTCTGTTACAGCTGCTACAGCTTCTTGCTTCTTAAGAATGCTTTCTTTCATTCCTTCTACCTCCATATAGTATAAATGAAAAATCCTTCTCTACCAAGGTAAAGAAGGATTACTTAATCCTAATTAATTCCTCGGTAGGAGATTAAGAGCTTTCGCTCGCCTACTGTCTTAGGCTTATTTGTTTTTTACTTTGCGATTGTATCAGAATCGACTTTAACTCCTGGACCCATTGTAGATGCAACAGATACGTTCTTAACATAAGAACCCTTAATTGTTGAAGGACGAGCCTTTATTAATGCATCGTAAATAGTCTTTAAGTTTTCAGCAAGCTTTTCAACACCGAATGAAACCTTACCGATAGGTAATTGGATGTTTCCAACCTTGTCTGGACGGTACTCAACCTTACCTGCTTTGATTTCCTTTACTGCCTTAGCAACATCCATAGTTACTGTACCAGTCTTAGGGTTTGGCATTAAGCCCTTAGGTCCTAGAACACGTCCTAGCTTACCTAATTGACCCATCATATCTGGTGTAGCTACGATAACATCGAAATCAAACCAACCTTGGTTGATCTTGTTGATCATATCTGCTTCTCCAACATAATCAGCGCCTGCTTCAGTTGCTTCTTGTTGCTTTGCACCACGGCATAATACTAAAACCTTTTGAGTTTTACCAGTACCATTAGGTAATACAATAGCACCACGAATATTTTGTTCAGCTTTACGTGGATCAATGTTTAAGCGGAATACTACATCAACTGTTGCGTCAAATTTAACTGTTGAAGTTTTAATTGCTAAATCTAAAGCTTCCTTTGCATCGTAAGCCTTTGACTTCTCAACTAACTTAGCAGCTTCAACGTACTTTTTTCCTCTCTTCATGTTTATCCTCCTAAAATGTGGTTAAGCGGGAATTCCTCCCACAAGTTTTAGGTCGTTTTCACAACCTAGAAAATTAGTCTTCGACTACAATGCCCATGTTCTTAGCAGTACCACAAATGATATTTGTAGCTGCTTCAATGTCGTTAGCATTAAGGTCAGGCATCTTCATCTCAGCAATTTCTCTAGCTTTTTGTCTAGATATCTTTGCTACAGTATGCTTCTTTGAGTTTTCAGAACCCTTCTGAATTCCAGCAGCCTTTAATAATAAATCTGATGCTGGTGGAGTATGCACAACGAATGTGAATGAACGGTCCTCATAAACTGAGATTACTACTGGTAATGTATATCCCATCTTATCCTTTGTAGCGTCATTGAACTGAGAACAGAATCCTGGAATATTAACTCCTGCCTGTCCTAAAGCTGGACCTACTGGTGGAGCTGGATTAGCTTTACCGGCTGCAATCTGTAGTTTTACAACCTTTACGACTTTCTTAGCCATAATAATTTCCTCCTTGTTTTCAATGATGTGGTATTCAGACTAACCTAAATTAGTCCTCCCATCAGTGTATTATACATACACGTGCTTTTACATTATATCAAAGCATTTTGTCTAAGTCAAATAAAATTTTTAATAAAATTTACACCTAATAAAAAGTTAAAAAGGAGCTTGCGCTCCTTAATATTAAACCTTCTTTAATTTTACCTTTCCGCCTACGCCCTTAGAGAATCTCTTTACTGCTTCTAAAGCATCTGGGTCTCCCTTTTGAGCAGCTAAACGATACCATTTATAAGCATCTTCTACGTTGATTAAGGATACACCAATACCCTTTTCTAGACAGTCACCTAAACGATACATTGAATATGGATCACCAAGCTCGGCAGCCTTTTGCCACCAGAATTTAGCAGTAACTAAATCTGGGTCCATATATTCATCCTTAGGATCAGTTAGGTTTTCAGCTAAATGCACCATGGCATCAACATTACCAGCATTTGCGGCCTTAGTCCACCAGCTAATTGCTGTTTGATCATTCTTTAATACACCATCACCCATATGATAGCACTCAGCTAAGGCATTTTGAGCAACTGGGTTACCAGCATTTGCGGCATCAGTAAAATATGATACTGCTCTTTTCATATCCTGCTCAACATCTGTACCTGTATAATATTTCATACCAAGCTTAACCTGAGCATTAATATTACCTGCCTCTGCAGCCTGCTCATAGAAGTTTAAGGCAAGACCAGTACATTGAAGTGTACCTTCACCCTTAGCATAACAATCTGCAATTTTTTCCATACATACAGGGTCACCATTTCTAGCACCCTCTAGATATAATGTAGCCGCACCCTTCATCTTACCTAAAAGCTCATAGCATTCTCCAGCTTCTCTTTGAGCATCAACAATACCAGATTTTGCAGCATGTACTAACCACTGAGTAGCTCTTGGTACGTCCTTAGTGATACCTTCGCCTCTTAAATAAGCTAATCCTAAATAATATTGGCTTAGAGGATGAGCATATTTTGCGGCTTCAGTAAACCAGGCAACAGCCTGTGTAGAATCCTGCATAATACCTGTACCAGTTAAATAGCTCATACCAACCATATAGGCAGCCTCTACATTTTTATTAGTTGCTGCGGTCATATATAATTGGAAGGCTTCCTTAACATTCTTAGTACATCCCTTACCATTATATAAAAGGTCTGCTAAATAATATTTTGCATCATAATTTAAAACATCGTTTTTAACAACTGTTTCAAACATTGGATAGCATTCCTTAAATTTTTCATCATTATATAATTCCAATGCACGCTTATATACACCACGGTATTGGTTTATTACATACTCAGCCATATAACCACCGACCTTTGTTAATTGAATAGACTAATATAATTTTACTTTAAAAATAAAAAAAAGGCAAGAATACTAGTATTCTCACCTTTATAAATCCTATAGATCGTTAATATCAGTTTCCTCATATCCGATTTGGAAATCTTGATTATCATCATCAGATGCTTCACCAATCTCCTTTAGATATGATTCATGCTCCTCTTCCTCATCGTCATTATCTTCTCTTGCAGCGTCTAATACATCACTGTATAGATTATCATCCTCTGGACGATGCTCACAAGTGAATGACTCTTCCTCAAGGATACCTGTACCTGCAGGGATTAAACCACCGATAATAACATTTTCCTTTAATCCTTGTAATGTATCAACCTTACCTTGGATTGCAGCTGATGTTAAGATTCTTGTAGTTTCCTGGAATGAAGATGCAGATAAGAATGAGTCAGAAGCTAAGGCAGCCTTAGTAATACCTAATAATAACTGCTTTGCAACTGGTAATTCACCATGATTTCGAATTGCACCCTTAACAGCGTCGTTGAATTCAAATACAGATACATCCTTACCTGGAATTAAGTTAGTATCACCTTCAGAGTCAACCTTTACCTTTCTCATCATTTGACGAACGATAATTTCGATATGCTTATCAGAAATTTCTACGTCTTGTGAACGGTAAACCTTTTGAACTTCTTCAACTAAGTACTTTTGAACAGCCTCAGCATTTAATACTCTTAATAATTCCTTTGGATGGATTGAACCACGCATTAATCTTTCGCCACGCTTAACCTCGCTACCACGTGCAACTAATAATTCAGATGTTGCATCAACTGTATAAGATTTCTCTTCACCAGTTACATCATTCTTAATAACAATTGCCTTACCAGCCTTTGTATTAGTAATAGATTCAACAACACCATCGATTTCAGTAATAGTAGCCTTACCTTTTGGCTTACGTGCTTCGAAAAGCTCTTGAACTCTTGGAAGACCTTGAGTGATATCGGCAGTTGAAGCAACACCACCTGAGTGGAATGTTCTCATTGTTAACTGTGTACCTGGCTCACCAATTGATTGAGCAGCGATTGTACCAACAGCTTCACCAACCTCAACAACCATGTTAGTTGCAAGGTTACGTCCATAACACTTCATACATACGCCAGTCTTAGCCTCACATGTAATGTTAGAACGAATGAATACATATTCAAGATTAGCTTCACCAATCTTGTCAGCCTTAATCTCATCGATTAACTCGTTTCTCTTAACGATAACCTCGCCAGTTTCAGGATTAATTACATCCTTAGCTGCGAAACGACCAATACATCTATCCTTTAGCTTAACGACAACCTTTGGTTGACCGTTTTCTAAGTTGTTCTCATCAACAATCTTTGTAATCTTAAAGCCGTTTTCAGTACCACAATCCTCAGTTGAAATAACTACGTTTTGAGATACATCGACTAAACGTCTTGTTAAGTAACCAGATTCTGCTGTCTTTAAGGCAGTATCTGTAGAACCCTTTCTAGAACCATGTGTAGAAATGAAGAATTCAGCAACTGATAATCCTTCACGGAAGTTAGCCTTAACTGGAACTTCGATAGTTTCACCGGCAGTATTAGCCATCAAACCACGCATTCCGGCAAGCTGAGCGAAGTTAGATCTAGAACCACGTGATCCTGATTCAGCCATCATATAAATATGGTTGTTAGACTTCTTAAATGCTTCCCATACACCAGTTTCAATTTCAGATCTTGCTGTTGACCATTCAGCCTCAACAAGCTTCTTTCTTTCCTTACCAGTAACGATACCCATTTCATAGAACTTATTGATTTGGTCAACCTTCTTATCAGCTTGAGCAATTCTTTCTTCCTTACCGTCGTACTTAATAACGTCGGCCATAGAAATAGTGAATCCGGCAATTGTAGAATACTTGAAACCTAAATCCTTGATTCTATCAAGCATGATTGAAGTTTCAGTAATCTTAAATCTCTTGAATACTTCTGCAATAATTCTTGCAATGTTCTTCTTAATGAATGCCTTAACTGGCTCAGATGCAATTAATCTATCATAAGAGCCCTTAATATCATTCTTATCTAAGAAATACTTAAGTGGAGTAGCCTTTGTAAGGTTTTCCTCTGTAGCCTCATTTAAATAAGGGAATTCCTTAGGAAGAATGTTATTGAAAATCATCTTACCTAATGTTGTGAAAATATAATTAGAAGGTAATTTTACATTACTGAACTTAGATTCAGGTAAGTAATTAATATCAATAAAGATTCTTGTATGTAATGTAATATAGCCATTCTTATAAGCCATATATGCTTCATTGAAATCCTTATAGAAATGACCTTCGTTTTCCTCACCCTTAATTTCCATAGTTAAGTAATAGTTACCTAAAATCATATCCTGAGATGGAGTAACTACTGGCTTACCATCCTTAGGGTTAAGGATATTGTTAGAAGCTAACATTAATAATCTAGCTTCTGCTTGTGCCTCTAATGATAGAGGTACGTGAATAGCCATCTGGTCACCATCGAAGTCAGCATTGAATGGTGTACATACTAATGGGTGAAGTCTAATAGCCTTACCTTCAATTAGTACTGGCTCGAATGCTTGAATACCAAGTCTGTGTAATGTAGGGGCACGGTTTAATAATACTGGGTGTTCTCTAATTACTGATTCAAGAATTGTCCAAACGCTTGAATCTTGGTTTTCAACTAGCTTATTAGCAATAGCAATTGAATTGCCATTTCTTACTAATTCTCTTAATACGAATGGCTTAAATAATGTTAATGCCATTTCCTTTGGTACACCACATTGATACATTCTTAATGATGGACCAACAACGATAACTGAACGTCCTGAATAGTCAACACGCTTACCAAGTAGGTTTTGACGGAAACGTCCTTGTTTACCCTTTAACATATCAGATAAGCTCTTTAGCTTATGAGCCTTATCAAGGTTAGACTTCTTACCTCTCTTAGAACCATCAATTAAAGCATCAACAGCCTCTTGTAACATTCTCTTCTCATTCTTAGTAATTAAGTGAGGAGCATGTTGCTCATATTGCTTCTTTAAACGATTATTTCTATTTAAGATTCTTCTATATAAGTCATTTAAGTCAGTAGTAGCGAATCTACCACCCTCTAATTGAACCATTGGTCTAATTGCAGGTGGAATAACTGGTAAAATATCTAATACCATCCATTCAGGCTTATTGTCTGAATGTAAGAAATCCTCAACAACCTCAAGCTTCTTAATAGCCTTATCTCTCTTTTGCTTAGAGTTTTGCTTTAATTCTCTTCTTAGGTTTCTTTCTTCCTTTTCAAGATCTACATCTTGTAAAAGCTTCTTAATAGCTTCTGCACCTGTTAAAGCTTGGAATCTCTTAGAACCATACTTTTCAACTAATAAAGAATACTCTTGCTCAGAAAGAACATCCTTCTTCTTTAATAATTCATTGTTAGCCTTAACAATACCATTACCTGGATTGATAACGATATAAGATGCTAAATAAACGATATCATCTAATTCCTTAGTCTTTAAATCTAATAAAGTAGCGATTGGAGATGGAGCGTTTCTTAAATACCAAGTATGAACTACTGGAGATGCTAACTTGATATGACCCATTCTCTCACGTCTTACCTTAGATTCAGTGATTTCAACACCACACTTCTCACAAATCTTGCCCTTATCATTAGAACGCTTAGATTTGCCACAAGCACATTGATAATCCTTAGATGGACCGAAAATCTTTTCACAGAATAATCCATCTGGTTCTGGCTTTAAAGTACGATAGTTAATAGTCTCGTGCTTTAAAACCTCACCATATGACCAAGATAAAATTTCTTCAGGAGAAGCTAAACCAATTTTAATATACTTATATTGTTTACTCATTTCGCTTACCTCCTATTATTCTTCATCCTCAAATACTAAGCTGTTGTCAACATCATCTTCCTTAGCCTCATCAGCCTTTAAAGTGTTGTCGATAAAGTTATATGAAACTCTATTATTTACAACTTGCTTAATCTCTGAGTCAACGATTGAACGATTTACTTCGTTTTCACCATTGTTATTAATTAATTCAACATGCATACCTAATGATTGGAATTCACGAGTTAATACTCTGAATGATTCTGGAATTGAAGATTCAGGGATTCTCTTACCATCAACGATAGCATCGAATGTCTTATCACGAGCAATTAAATCATCTGACTTAATTGTCATCATTTCTCTTAATGTATGAGCAGCACCATAAGCTTGAAGTGCCCAAACTTCCATTTCACCGAAACGTTGACCACCCTTTTGTGCTTTACCACCCATTGGCTGTTGAGTAACTAATGTATACTTACCAACATTTCTAGCATGTAACTTATCGTCAACCATGTGGCTTAACTTGATGAAGTACATGATACCAACATTAATCTTATTTTCGAAAGGCTCACCAGTTCTACCATCGAATAATGTAATCTTACCATCGAATGGCATATCTGCTTCCTTCATAATTTGTTCAATATCTTCAATAGTAGCACCATCGAATACTGGAGTAGCTACCTTTAATTCAGGAACTGCTTCAAAGATTTCAGCTTCAGTTGGCTTATGACCATTCTTAGCTTCATAATCCTTAGCCCATGCTTCTCTATCTCTATTAGTGATAGTCTTAGCTGCCATACCTAAATGTAATTCAAGTACCTGACCAATGTTCATACGAGATGGAACACCTTGTGGGTTAAGCATAATATCGATTGGTCTACCATCTTCACTAAATGGCATATCCTCTACTGGTAGGATATTAGAAATAACACCCTTGTTACCATGACGACCGGCCATCTTATCACCGATTTGAATCTTTCTCTTTTGGATAATGAAGATTCTTACAACCTCATTAACACCAGGATTTAATTCATCACCGTTAGACTTCTTGTAGTGAGTTACTGATTGAACAATACCTCCTCCTCCATGAGGAACACGAAGTGATGAATCTCTAACATCACGGCTCTTTTCACCGAAGATTGCTAATAATAACTTCTCTTCTGGAGTTGGGTCAGTTTGTCCCTTAGGAGTTGTCTTACCAACAAGGATATCCCCTTCCTTAACCTCAGAACCTGGGATAATGATACCATCAGCATCTAGATATCTCTTACGCTCTTCACCAACATTTGGAATTTCACGAGTGAATTCCTCAGCACCTAACTTAGTTTCACGAGCTTCAATTTCAAATTCATCGATGTGTAATGATGTATAGTAATCATCATATACCATCTTTTCAGACATGATTACGGCATCCTCGAAGTTATAGCCTTCCCATGTCATGAATGCGATTCTAACATTTCTACCTAATGCTAATTCGCCGTTTTTCATAGATTGACCATCGGCTAATACATCGCCACGCTCAACTCTTTCACCAGCCTTAACAATAGGACGTTGCATAATAGCAGTTGCAGAGTTAGATCTTAAGAATTGATATAATTCATAAGTCTTAGTCTCGCCATCATCTTGCTTAACAACAATCTTCTTAGCATCAACATATTCAACAATACCATCATATGTACATACACATGCAGAACCAGAGTCTTTTGCAGCTCTATATTCCATACCTGTACCTACGATTGGAGATTCAGGATTGATAATAGGTACTGCTTGACGTTGCATGTTGGCACCCATTAGGGCACGTGTAGCATCGTCATGCTCTAGGAATGGAACGCAGGCAGCAGCTACAGATACAATCTGTTGAGGTGATACGTCCATATATTCAATATCTTCCTTATTGAAGATTTCAGTTTCACCGTTTAAACGACCGATAACCTTATCCTCAATAATATGACCTTCTGCATCTAGCTTAGTATTGGCAGCAGCAATAATCTTGCCTTCCTCAGTAGTTGCAGTTAAATAACAAATTTCATTTACATCATTTGATACATACTTAACACCGTTAGCATCTACCTTAACTGGGAAATATGGAGTTTGAATAAATCCATACTCATCAATCTTAGCATATGAAGCTAAAGATGTAATAAGACCGATTGATGGACCTTCTGGTGTTTCGATAGGGCACATTCTACCATAGTGAGAATTGTGAACGTCACGTACTTCTACACCGGCTCTATCTCTTGCGATACCACCAGTACCTAAAGCTGAGATACGTCTCTTTTGAGTGATTTCAGCTAATGGGTTAATTTGATCCATGAATTGTGATAATTGTGATGAACCAAAGAATTCCTTTAATGATGAAGTTAAAGGCTTAATGTTAATTAAGTTTTGAGGAGTAGCCTTTTCAGGTTCAATTGTAGACATTCTATCCTCAATATTCTTTCTTAGCTTAGAGAAACCGATTCTGAATTGGTTCTTTAATAATTCACCAATTAATCTTAAACGTCTGTTTCCTAAGTGGTCGATATCATCAATTCTACCAACACCATAATATAAGTTAATGAAGTAGCTTACAGAAGCAACTACGTCAGACATAGTTAACCATAAAGCATCCTCACTATTCTTATTACCGATAATCTTTACTTCCTCAGTAGAATCACCATGTACTACATTAACATATAATACTTCGCAAATAGTCTTAAGCTCTTCGCCTTCCTTGCAAAGCTTATCTGAATGCTTATCTAAAATATCATGACCGATATTAATTTCAACTGAATAACCAGCTCTAGCCTTATTTAATCTATCGTATACTTCTCCTTCTACGATTTCGCCAGCCTTAGCGATTACTTCACCAGCAGAATATAAAATTTCACCAGTTTCAGCATCCTCTACATCACAAGCAGCGATCACATCTCTAGATAAAGCATATCCCTTAGCACGTGCTAAAACATCTAGCTTTTGGTTATACTTAAAACGACCAACCTTTTGTAGGTCATACTTAGCAGGATTGAATAAAGATTCATAAATAAGCTCTCTAGCACCTTCTACAGTTGCCTTTTCGCCCATATGTAACTTTGCATAAATATCAATTACTGCGTCGTCAGAATTTGTTGTGTTATCTTTCTTAAATGTTTCCTCAAAATGAATGTCATTACCAAATAAATCAATAATGTCCTTGTTAGAAGATAAACCAAATGCTCTTAAAACCTCAGTTAAAGGAATCTTCTTAGAACGGTTCAGCTTACCATACCAAACGTCTCCTCTTGAGCTTGTTTCATACTCAATCCAAGAACCACGTGTTGGCATAACAGTTCCACCAAACTTAGTTTCGCCTGTCTTCTTATCAATTTCCTTAGTGTAGTAAACACCAGATGAACGAACGATCTGGCTGATAACAACACGCTCAGCACCATTGATAACGAAAGTACCTACTGGAGTCATATAAGGTACATCACCCATGAATACTTCCTTAGATACACGAACACCAGTCTTAGTGTTTTCAAGTGTTACAGTCGCCTTTAAAGGACGTGAAAAATTAATCTTTCTTAGCTTAGATTCAACTACGCTAAATTTAGGATCTTCAAAATGGTAGTCAACAAAATAGATCTTTAACTCTCCATTGAATGATGTAATAGGTGATACATCATTAAATACTTCTTGTAAACCAGAGTCTACGAATTGATCGAATGATTTTGTTTGAATGTCGATTAATCCTGGTAGATCAACTGCAGTACGTACCTTTGAATAATTACGTCTTACAGACTTCTTACCATAATTAACATTCTTGTAACTTCCGTTGAATTCCTGATTCTCCATAAAATCACCTTTTTTGTAAATTATTACAATACCCTTTCTTCATTTTTAGGCTGTCATTTTGACTTAAGGTTGCCCTACCTTAAAACAAGATAACCACAATATATTTTAACTATAATTTATAATTATAGATTGATACAAATTAATGCTTAAGTGGGCATAATGCCACTATACGCATTTTAGTATTATATGTCAAATTGTCAAACAATGCAAGTAATTTAGAAAAATAACCAAAAGAAAAAGTGAATGTTTTTTACAATCACTTTTTCATGTTTAACTTTTCTGTTGTAAAATATATGATTTATATAAGCTATCAATTTCTAACAAGCATATATATTATCGTTTTCTACGTATGGAAGAGGTTCGATTTTACCATCTTCTACTTTTAAATTCAAATAATTAAATTTTAATATTTCTTTTTCTAATGCTTTTGTAAAATGAACATAATTAATTGAATCACCAGCATTAATTCCTTCCCTTTGAGCATTTCCTTTATAAATAGATAAATTTACATCAAAGCTAGAAGCCGGCCTTAACAATCTAATCCCATTTCCTTCGCAAGGTGTTATAGTTAATAAATATACAACACAAAACACATTCCCGCTAAATTCGCTAAAATCGTCATAATTGATACTGAAATCAGTAGGAATAACCTTTGAAAAATCATTTATAAAATAACTCACAGTGCCTTCTTTTGAATAAACTTCTTTTCTTGATAATTCAGTATCAATATTACTAAGATGATCTAATGTATAATAGAAACTCTTTTCACCACTGTAAATTATCCTAGTTATTGAAAAGTTTAATCTTTGTTCAAGATCAGAATATAATTCAAGTATTTTTTTCGTATCTAATCCTTCTAATTCAGGGTCATCGACACTAAAATCTGAAAACCCTGTTGAAAATGTCACTTCTATATTTTTTTCTATTTCCTTTTCTGTCTTCACTTTAAGGTTTGTGTAAAGTGTTAAGTATACCCCAGGTTGCACATCACTAGAATTAATGCTACCATGATTATTTTCATAGTATTCTGGAATGTTTTCATTGCTTGTATCATTATCACATGATGAGAAAGTCAAACACGATAACACTAATAACGCTAAAACAAATACTTTTTTATATGTTTTACTTAACATATAATCACATCTCCTTTACAATTTTTTTGTTTGATTATGGGTACACATAACCTATTAATATTTAATTAAAAGCACTTATTCATTTAAAATATAACACATTTTTTTCTACATAGTAAAGGTTTTTAGAGAAAAAATTCATATAAAAGATATTTTTGTGTAATTTCATAATCGTTATATGATATCGTTTTTATATTATATTCGACTATTTTGTATTTTTGAGATAAAAAAATAAATGCCAGCAACGCTGACATTATTTTAGTAGTTTAAATGGTAATGGAATTAGCATTCTAGCTCTTTTCCTATACTCAAGATATCCTTCCTTATATGTAATTAGCTTCTTTTCCTCTAAAGGAATAGATATAAATAAGAATAATAAATTAATTAAGATTGCACCAAAGATAACATACCAATAGCTAAAATCATTAACAATGAATACTGCAAGTACTCCATACCAAAATGTTATTTCACCAAAATAATTAGGATGTCTTGAATATTTCCAAAACCCAACATTAATAATTTCACTTCTACTCTTTCTATTCTTCTTATATATATGAATATTAATATCAGATATTAGCTCAAAGAATACAGCTAATATTATTAATACATATCCAATAATACTTAATGGATTAAAATCATATCCATTAATAATATATAAGAATGCTGGTACTGATGCCAAGAACACTAATATAGTTGGCATCATATGGATACCAATTAAATTAACTATTTGATAAAGCTTATTAGTCTTATTCTTAATATCACTATATCTCCAATCAATATACGTAATATCATTAAATGTAATAATAAAATTAATAGTCAATCTAATAGCCCAAAGTAATATCAAAATTAAGAATATAATATTACCTACATTATAATTACCATAATGAATTAATAACGCAACATAAATAACTGGGGTTTGAATAGACCAATATGGATCATATATGGATGCGGTCCTTAAGAATATACCAAATACCCAAACTACTATAGTCGCTACTACATCTGCTATAAATATTTTCAAAATAATATTTACTGATTCGGGAATTAATATAAAGCTTAAAAACGCAAAAATATAAGCAATAATATAAATACATAATAATATTGATAAACCAAATAATTTCTTTTTCATAAAACACCTACAAAACTATAATACAATAACATTTATTAAAATTCATTGATTTTTTTAACATTTGTTTTATAATGGTAGCAAATATAGGAGGACTATATGGGAAAACTAAAATTATCAATAAAAATCATTTTATTATTAAATTTAATATTAACCATTGGGCTTGGAATATGGATTCTGTCTTCTGGAATAGCAGCAAGTCAAGACGCAGCTCAATCAGCTGCGAACCAAGGCGCTGAAAATGGTAGTGCTATTGGTGGTGCCTTAGCTGGTGGTCTTGTTGGAGCACTTGGAGTAGTTGTTACAATAATATTTGGTGCTATTTTATTCTTAATTGCATTTAATACATTAATTGCATTAATAATTTATTGCTTAAAGGAAAGACATGGAGTAGTTGGTGGAATATTAGTATTCCTACTAGCATGTCCTGTTGCTGGTGTATTAATAATAATTGAAGGATGTAAATCATAAATAATAAAAGTAGGTTATCAACAAACGATAACCTACTTTTCATTTTCAAAAATATAATTTACTTTTTCATTATCATTAGCTACAATAGGCTCTACTCTTATTGCAATTAATGCTGCTAAAACAGTACTAATTAAATCCTTAATAATAAATGGTAAGAATCCTACCTCTATTACATACATAAAATTAGCATTAGGACTTTCTATATAAAATTTTAAAATGAAATACATATAAATAAGTCCAATTAAATCAAGTATCAATAATCCAATTACTGATTTAATTATTTTTAATAATTTAGTATTTCCTATATTACTACCTATAAATAATGAAGATATTAAGAATCCTATAATAAATCCAAATGAAGGTAATAATACATATTGGAATCCTCCACCAGTAGAAAATACTGGTATACCAATTAATCCCATTACAATATATGCAATAAAGACAATCGCTGCCTTCTTCCATTTTAGTAATAAGCTAATTGTTACTACTGCGAATGTTTGAAGTGTTAAAGATATTATTCCAATATTAAAAGATATTTTAGAGCATATTATTAATATAGCTAATGAAATAGCCATTATAGTTAAATCCTTGATTTTCATAATAGTGACTCCTTAATATTAATTTCATCACTTGAAACAACTATTTTATTATTTCCATCATCTAATATTAAATGACCATCTATATCAATATCCTTAGCTGTATAGATTTTATCCTTATAATAAACCTTCTTATTATAAACGATATTTCTTTTTCTATATAAAGATATTAATTCATCATGACCTAATTTATTTAATTTATCGAAATTATCTATTATTGAATTAATTAAATCATATTTATCAATATCCTTATTTAATCCAATACCATCTACAGAATCCTTATTAGTCATATTAATACCAATACCAATTATGGATGCTTCAAACTTAATTTGGAAAACATCCTCAATCAGGATTCCACATAATTTTTTATCATTTAAATAAATGTCATTTGGCCATTTAATTCCAGCATCAAAGCCATATGAATCTAATGCCATACATATAGCAAGTGGAGTAGTGATTTCATAATTTCCATTGTTCTTTAATAATATGGAAAATATAATATCCTTATCACTTCTCCATTTTCTATCATATCTACCACGACCTGCAGTTTGTTCTAAGGCAATAAGAATAGTCTTATCTGGATATTCATTATAATTATTCTTTAAATAAGTATTAGTTGAATCAATAGTATCAACTAAATAATAATGATATTTAGTTTTGAATTTCCAGTTTAGATTAGTTATCATATTACGCCTTTAGTGCTTCTATTGTTTGTTTTAATGATTCTAAATCACTTACGTTATAGCAAGGGATTTTTCTATCAATTCTCTTTACAAATCCTTGTAATGATTTACCAGGTCCTATTTCAACAAATGTATCTACACCATTTGCCATTAAATATCTAATAGAATCCTCAAAATATACAGATGAATGAATTTGATCCTCTAATATATCATTGATGCTTCTGGTTTCTTCCTTACCTGAAACATTATAAATAATTTTATATTTAGGAGTATTTGGTGTGTATTTATCTAATACAACTCTTAGTTTCTTTGATGCGTCATTTAAGAATGATGAATGAAAAGCACCAGATACATTAAGCTCAATAACCTTTAATGCTCCTAAGGCCTTCATATTCTCCATTGCTAAATCAACACCCTTATTATCACCAGTAATTACAATTTGACCAGGGCAATTATAATTAGCAACCTCACATACACCCTCTGCTGTCTTAATACCTTCTAATACCTTTTCTCTAGCAAGACCAATTACGGCTGCCATTTTAGTAGTACCTAAAGGCAATGCATTTTGCATAATATCACCACGATTAGAGATGATATCTAATGCATTATCTAAATTCCATGTATCTGCAAATGCTAAGGCAGAATATTCACCAAGTGATAAGCCACATGCATATTCTGGCTTAATTCCATTTTCCTCTAATACTTTAGCAAATACATAGCTTGTTAATAGCATTGCAGGCTGAGCATATTTAGTTTGATTAATAACTTCATTCTTATCTAGAAAGCACAAATCTCTTAATTCAGGATATTTATCATAAATCTCCTTAGCTATAGCTACATTATCATAAATGTCCTTACCCATTCCCTTTGCTTGAGCACCTTGTCCTGCAAATAAAAATGCTATCTTCATTATTTTCCACTTCCGATTCTTCTAAATTTTTCGTATCTATTATTTAATAATTCTTCTTCGCTTTCCTTACTTAATTCATTAATTTTAGCAATTAATCTATTCTTTAAGCCCTCTGCGAATGAATCACTAACATATCTTATACCACCAAGCGGTTCTTCAATTATTTCATCTGCGATACCATAATTAATTAAATCATGAGATGTAAGCTTCATAACATCAGCTACCTCACTTACAGGTACCTTATCCTTAAATAGGATTGATGTAAATCCTTCTGGTGATAATACTGAATAAACAGCATTTTCAAACATAAAGATATAATCAGATACAGTTAAAGCTAAAGCTCCACCAGAGCCACCCTCAGATAAAATGATAGCTACTACTGGAGTTTTTAATTTTGAAAATTCATATAGATTTTGAGCAATAGCACGTGCTTGACCACGCTCCTCAGCTCCCTTACCAGGATAAGCTCCTGATGTATCTACGATTGTAATAATTGGTCTTTTAAATTTTTCTGCTTCCTTAGCTAATCTTAATGTCTTTCTAAAACCCTCTGGAGAAGTCATACCAAAGTTTCTTTTTAAATTCTCATTTAGATTATCACCCTTAGCCTGAGCTAGGATAGTTACAGGCATATCACCTAAATAACCAATTCCTGATATTATTGATTGGTCATCAGAAAAATATTGATCACCATGTAATTCAACAAAGTCAGTTATTAATTTATCTATTAAGGCCTTTGCCTTAATTCTTTTTTCACTTCTTGCGATTAATACTCTATCCCAAGCACTTAAATTAGAATATGTTTCATTCTTTAAAACATCTAATTTCTTCTTTAATTCCTTATATTTAGGATCTGCTGAATCAAGAGCTAATAATTCTTGCTCAAGAAGACTTATCTTTTTCTCATTCTCTTCTAATATCATATTATTTATAATTATGAAGTTTTAGTAATAATGCTAAAGTCTTCTTTAAATCCTTTCTATCAGAAATCATATCAATATAACCCTTATCTAATAGGAATTCAGCAGTTTGGAATTCCTTAGGTAATGTTTCTTTAATAGTTCTTTCGATAACTCTTTTACCAGCAAAGCCAATTAAAGCATTAGGCTCAGCGATAGTAATATCAGCTAAAGACGCAAATGAGGCAGATACTCCACCTGTAGTTGGGTCTGTTAATACAGCGATATAAAGACCTGTTTCTCTATATTTAGCTAATGCTTGAGATGTCTTAGCCATTTGGAATAAGCTAATTACACCCTCCTGCATTCTAGCACCACCAGATGTTGTAAATAAAATTAATGGAAGCTTATCCTCTGTTGCCTTTTCAATAAGTCTTGTAATTCTTTCTCCACAAACAGAGCCCATAGAGCCCATCATGAAGAATGAATCCATTACACCAACAAGGCACTTAATTCCATCAATCTTACCCTCTACACACATTACAGATTCATCCTCACCTGAATCCTTCTTAGCCTTTTCAAGCTTTTCCTCATAGTCAGGAAAATCTAAATATTTTTCTTTTATATTTGTAAAAAGCTCAGTATAGCCTAAATCCATTACATCAATAATTCTTTCCTTAGAAGTTAATCTTCCATGATGATTACAATAAGGACATACCTTATGATCTAGGATATAATTATCCTTTATAATGAATCTTTGGCAGCTAGGACATTTTACAATTAAATCCTCAGGAATTTCTTTAGGAATAGAGGCTGTAATTCTTTTTCTTAAATTAAGCTCCTCCATTGCCGTATTAAATTCAAGGATTTTCTCTTTTCTCTTATTGAACGAGCTTTGCATTTTCCTTCAACTCTCCTATAAATCCTTCAATGAATGAAGTATCATAATGTCCTAAAATAAAATCAGGATGATGTAATAGGACATAATTAAATTCAACAGTTGTTTTAACACCATCAACGATTAATTCCTCTAAGGCCTGTCTCATCTTTCTAATACATTCAAGTCTTGTCTTAGCGAAACAAATAACCTTAAGAATCATTGAATCATAATATGGTGGAATAGTGTAACCAGGATATACGGCAGAATCAATTCTTACACCCATTCCTCCTGGAGTATTAATGAATGTTATTTTACCAGGATTAGGTCTAAAATCATTATCTGTATCCTCAGCATTAATACGACATTCAATAGCGTGTCCATATAATTTAATATCAGATTGCTTATATTGTAGTGGTAAGCCATAAGCAATTTTAATCATATTCTTTACTAAATCTACATTAGTAACTGATTCAGTAACACAGTGCTCAACCTGAATTCTTGTATTCATTTCAATGAAATAATAATTTTCTGAATCATCTACTAGGAATTCAATTGTACCTACTGAATCATATTTAGCAGCCTTACAAGCCTTTAAAGCTGATTCATATAGCTTAGCCTTTAAATCTGCAGAAATACTAATACATGGAGCTTCCTCTACCATCTTTTGATTTCTTCTTTGTAAGGAGCAATTTCTTTCAAATAGGTGAATAGCATTACCATGCTTATCACACATTACCTGTACTTCAATATGCTTAGGATGCTTAATGAATTTTTCAATATATAATTCATCATTTGAAAAGAATTTTAAAGCCTCTTCCTTAGCCTCATTATATAAAAGTGTGAATGATTCCTTATCTTCCACTAAACGAATACCCTTTCCGCCTCCACCAGCAGATGCCTTAATTAAAACAGGGAATCCGATAGCCTCAGCACAAGCTAAGCCCTCATCTAATGTTACAGCCTTATGAGAACCAGGAACAACTGGAACTCCAGCCTCAATCATTAATTGAACAGCCTCAGTCTTATTTCCCATCTTTTCCATAGTATCCGCATTAGGCCCAATAAATGTAAGCCCACATTTTTCAACCATTCTAGCAAAATCTGGATTTTCAGATAAAAAACCAAATCCAGGATGTATAGCATCACATCCTGAAAGACACGCAGCACTTATTATATTTTCAATATTTAAATAAGAATCCTTAGGTGCTGAGTCGCCAATACAAATAGCCTCATTAGCTAATTCCTTATGTAGGGCATCCTCATCAGCCTTTGAATATACAGCAACTGTGGTAATACCTAATTCCTTACAAGCTCTAATTATTCTTACAGCAATTTCACCACGATTTGCAATTAAAATCTTCTTAAACATAAATTAATCTCCAATTACAAATAGTTTCTTACCAAAATCAACTACATCATTATCGTTAACTAATATTTCCTTAACAATTCCATCATATGGTGATGTAATTTCATTCATAACCTTCATTGCTTCTATAATACAAAGCTTATCGCCCTTCTTAACCTTAGAGCCAACAGCCACGAAAGGCTTAGCATCCTTATAAGGTGCGTTATGGAATGTACCAACAAGTGGAGCTGTAACTACATTACCTGATTCAACTTCAGGTGATACTGCATCACTTGAAGCTACCTTTTCAGTATTATTTGCTGTAGTAACAGTAGTTTCTCTTGCACCACTATTCTTATCTAATTTAATCTTTAATCCATTTTCTTCAACCTCTAAATAAGAAAGTGAAGAATTCTCTAGAAGCTTCATTAACTTTTCAATTTCTTCTAAATTCATAAGCTTAACCTCTTAATTTCTTTTCAACAACTTTGACAACATCAGCTACTGTCATCATTGTATCCATTTCATTTATTTCGATCTTGATGCCAAAATGCTCTTCTAGCTCTAAAATCATTTCAACAGCGTAAATGCTATCAAAGCCTAAATCAGTTTTTAATACAGATTCAGGAGTAATCTCAGCGCTAACATTCGCACATTCGATAATCATCTTCTTGATTTCTTCAAAGCTAACTGTTTTATTTGCCATTTTTTTCCTCCTGCCAGAACTGATCTAGGAATATTTTATAAGCCCCCTCTGAAAATGGTGGCTTAGATAATGAAGCTAATGTTTCTTCATCTAATTCTCCAAATTCTGCAAAGCTTCTTCCTGCATCAATATATTTTTTTAAGAATCGATTTAATTTATTCTCATTCTTAATATCTACTAATGTTTTAATTTGTGGAACAAAAATACCTGTATAGCAGCCCTTACCACAAATGAAATCAAATTGTGCCTTAACTGAATCATATACTCTATCAACCTCAGTATAAGCACAGCTTGATATTACAACAAATCTCTTATTAGCATCTGGATATCTTAAGCCATGGAATGATTCATTACCTTCTGGTGGTTTATGACCACGATAAGTATTCATCATAGATAACAATCTATCTGTAAATAGCTTTAATATACCAGGCATTCCAAAGAAGAATAAAGGAAAGCTTTCAATAATGATATCAGCGTTTAGTATCTTTTCCTTTACTACGCTAATATCATCATTCTTAATAACACATTCACCTTCTGTTCTTCCCCAGCATGATAAGCATCCTGTACAAGGCTTAAAATTTAATGATTGAACATTTATAATTTCAACATCACATTCATTAAATTCATTTAAGCCTTTTATAAATGCATTTGTTATAGACATTGTTGTACTTCTATTTAATTTTGGGCTTCCATTAATTACAAGAACCTTTTTCTTCTTGTCCTTATCCCACATAAAATCACCTTTTTTATCTTGTATAAATAGTATCCTTTGGAACCTTAGTAAATGATAAAGTACCCTTTGAATAGATATTACCATCTACAATTACCTTACAATCAAATGTTGTAATAGGACCTAAAACCTTAGTTTTAGTAACATTAATATTTAATACATCACCAGGGATAACAGCCTTAATAAACTTAAAGCCATCAACCTTTAATAATACATAAATATTATCAGTATCTGTACCATCAGCCTCAAATACTAATGAGCATAGCTGAGCACAGCTTTCAATAATTAATACACCTGGCATAATAGGAGCACCAGGGAAATGACCCATGAAATATGGTTCATTTACTGATACACACTTAATACCAACTGCACTTTCATTTGGATTAATTTCTAATACGCGGTCAATCATTTGGAATGGTGGACGTTGCTTAATCTTTTCGTTAATTTCGTTAATTAATATCATAGAGATAAACCTCCATCAATTGTAATAACCTGACCAGTAATATATGAAGATTGATCAGAAGCTAGGAATGATACTAAATTAGCAATATCCTCTGTAGAGCCAAGCTTATGCTGAGGAATAACCTTTAAGTATTCCTCCTTCTTATCCTCTGGAATAGCATTTAGCATTTCAGTTCCAATGAAGCCTGGAGCTACTGCGTTAACTCTAATTCCATATGGAGCTAATTCCTTAGCTAATGTAGCAGTCATTTGGTTTACAGCACCCTTAGTAGCACCATATACACTTTGACCAGGAAGAGAATACTTACCACTAACAGATGACATATTAATGATTACACCCTTCTTCTTTTTAAACATCTTTAATGCACATGCTTGAGCCATGTAGAAATAGCCCTTAACATTTAAGTCAAAGCATTCATTTAAATTTTCTTCAGTCATCATTAATAAGAATTGATCTCTAACTACACCTGCATTATTTACTAATACATCAATAGAACCTAATTCCTTAGCAACATCTCTAACCATCTTATTAACTTCATCGCGATTAGCAACGTTAGCCTTATAAATAATTCCGTTTCCACCAAAAGCCTTAATTTCATTTAATGTTTCTAAAGCCTTAGCTTCATTACTAGAGTAATTAATAACTACTGTATATCCATCCTTAGCAAGTCTAATAGCACAAGCCTTACCAATTCCTCTTGAAGCACCTGTTACGATAGCAACCATTTCTTCTATCCTCCTACTTTGTAATAACTATAGCAGTATATGTACCACCTGCAGCGTAGGCAACACATAATACATTCTTTAAATTCTTTGATTCAATAACTGTCTTAGTAATATTACCATTTGATAACTTATAACCATTATCAGACTTAATATCACTAGATAACATTAATGCAGCATGAGCTAAGCTTAATGAAGCTGCGGCAGCTCTTGCCTCACCAACGTGATCCTTAACCTCGATTAAATTCTTATTATTTAATGAATCGCCAAAGATTCTCTTATAAGAATTTAATTCAATATCATCAATTGTCTTTAAACCACAAGCAAAGCCTGAGATTGTATCAATATCATCAATTGTTAAATTAGCATCAGCTAAAGCAAGCTTAATAGCCTCATCTAGGCCCTTGTCAGAGCCCTTAACAGTACCGAATGGAACTGCGCTTGTAGCCATACCATAGCCTAATACCTCAGCGTACTTCTTAGCACCACGAGCATTAGCATCCTTATCATTTTCTAATACGATAGTTATAGAACCATCAGATAATGTAAATCCATTCTTACCTTCAAATGGTAAAGCAACATCATTAGAAATAACATTTAACTTACCATATACCTCATTGATAGCCTCAATGTTTTCATCAGTACCAGTTGCTAAAACAACCTTCTCCTTACCCTGACGGATAATGTTAGTTGCATAAGCTACTGATTGTAAACCTGATTGGCTACCATTTGTTACAGTAACGTTATAGCCCTTTATACCTGTACAGATAGATAAATAACCACCTGCAGCATTATAAACTGTATTAGGGAACTTAAATGCTGAACCATTAGCACAGCCCTTTTCTACGATATTCTCAGTGAATTGTAAGCATGTACCCATAGCACCATCAGCTGTACCCTCAACAATACCGATTGTTGTTGCATTCTCATCAGTTACAGTGATATTTGCATTTTCTAATGCTTGCATACCAGATAATACCTGTAATTGAGATAAATTATCATGCTTACGATAAGTTGGCTTTTGACCATACTTAGCATATTCATCAGCTACTACTGATGAATGAATGCTATTTGATTCAGGCTTAACATTGTTATTAATGTTATTGATATATGTATCAACACCATTACCAAATGGAGTTACAATACCAAAGCCTGTTACATAAACCTTGCCATTATCATTTGTAGTCTTAACATCTCCTGCTTCCTTAGAGAAAATAATACTTGCATTATTTCCACCGAAAGCGAATGAGTTAGACATAACTGTATTTAATTCCTTATCCTTTGACTTGTTAGGAATGAAATCAATCTTACCAGCCTTTTCAGCTAATCTTACTAAATCGTCGTTATCATATCCTAAAGTTGCAGGAACCTTATTTGTTGTTAATGCCTTAATAGCAAATACAGCCTCAATAGCACCAGCGGCACCTAAGCAGTGACCAACCATTGCCTTTGTAGATGAAACTGATAAATTATCATTTTCATTATCGAAAATAGTATGTAAAGATAAGAATTCAGCATTATCATTCTTAGCTGTACCAGTACCATGAGCATTGATATAGCCAATTTCATTCTTAGCTACACCAGATGTTTTGATTGCCCAATTAATAGCATTCATTTGGCCTTCGCCATCTTCTCTTGGAGCTGTAATATGATGAGCATCAGATGATACACCTGAACCTAAAACCTCACAATAAACCTTAGCATTTCTCTTTAATGCATGCTCATAAGATTCAACGATAACTGCACCTGAGCCTTCACCTAATGTGATACCACTGCACTTATTGAATGGTGAGCATGGATTTGAATCTAATGCATGTAATGCTAAGAATCCTGAATATGGAACAGATGCGAATGCATCAGCACCACCAGCGATTACAATATCAGCCTTGCCTGCTCTAATTAAGTCACAAGCATAAGCAATTGAAATAGTACCAGCTGCACATGCGTTTGCAATGTTAGTTACAACACCGCCAGCCTTTACATATTCTGCAACACTTGAAGCAATTGCAGAAATAGGCATCTTGCATACATCAGATGCTGGCTTATCATTTCTATAATAATGATCGATAGAAACTGCACCACCAACGCAGCTACCCATAATTACTGATACTCTTGTATTTCCACCAAAGCTTGAAAGCTTAGCATCATCTAAAGCTTCTAATGTAGCCTTAATACATAATTTAGTTACTCTATCTAAATTAGCTGTATTAGGGATTGAATCTAAATCCTTATAATTTACCTCAGCAGCTAAAGTTGCATAGCAATCCTTAGTATCTACTGTTGTTGTATTCTTAATTCCTGTAACAGAATTTAATGCATTATTCCAGCACTCATTTACATTATTACCGATTGCGTTAATTAAACCTAAGCCTGTAACAACGCATCTATTGTTATTATTTGTCATTATTTTTCTCCTCTTAGTTAAGTTTACTTTACAAAGCTGTCCAAAATATTATCCCAGCACGAAGCTGGGATAAATCTTCGATTTATTACTGTTTGTCAGCAATATAAGCAGCGATAGTATCAATTGATAAGAAATGTTCCTTTGCAACACCGTTCATTGAAACACCGAATGCTTCGTCAGCGAATGAAATGATTTCAATTGAGTCAATTGAATCTAGACCAATTCCATCACCAAATAAAGGTGTATCAAATTGTAATTCGTTAGCGTCAACGCCTAACTCAGAAACGATGAAATCTTTTAATTGCTGTTTAATCTCTAAATCTGTCATTTTCTTAAACTCCTACCAAAAATGTGTCAGTTAAACTAACCGTTATTATTATATAATAAACAGAAATAATGTCAACTAAACTAAACATTTTAAGCCACATTTTTCGATTTTTTTTAGACATTTTCACATTTTTAGGTTAAAAATAAAACGGCAAGTACGATATTTCAACTTGTCGTTATATTTATTACTTATCCATTTTACCTAACGCTGCGCCACATTGCTGGCAAAATCTATCATTTACAGATACTAATGAATCACAATAAGGACATACTCTATTTTGTAATTCTTCCTTTTTATCACCCATAGTATTCATTCTACTTAGATATATTTCTAGATCCTTTTCATCTAATTTACCATCACCATTTAAATCACCAATAGACTCTAAACGCTTCTTATAAAGCTTTAAATTATTGATGGTATTTCCAATAATTAGTGCGGCAATACCTAAGGCTACAAATAGTAATATAAAGGCAGCACCATTTTCTGCTTCAAACTCATAATTTTCTGGATTAATTAAGCTAACATAGATAGTATATTTTTCTCCAACCTTAACTGAATATTCATATGAGCTAGTTTTATAATTATATACTAAATCATCGTCACCCTTGCCATAATATGTATTTCCATATAAGCTATATTCAAAATCATAAACCTCATATTCACCTGTATAATCATGAGCTGATTCTGTATGAGTAATAATAGCTGTACAGCCTTTTTTATAAACATTTAAGAATAGGAATACACCAAGTATAGCAATAAATACACTTAAGAAGATTGTTGATATTAAGGCCGGCTTTTTATAACCATTATTATTGTTATTACTACTTCCGCCACCTACATCATATCTTCTTCCGCCTACATAAATAAATGTAGAACGATGTGGTCTATAGCTTGAACGATGGCCTCCACTTGAATGGAAGCCACCTCCAGAATGTCCGCCGTGAAATCCACCGCCAGATGAATGTCCTCCATGGAAGCCTCCGCCACCAGAATGACCTCCGCCAAATCCACCCATTTTATTACATACCTAATACATTCTTAACAAATGCGATGATTTTTTCATCCTTAGCATTTGCGAAGAAATACTTCTTAAATGAATCTCTATCGATTGTCTCTAATAAGAAATCCTTATCAATTTCCTTTAGGATATCAATCATAGGTCTATGAGTAATTTCCTTAACGCCATCTAAGATTTTCTTATTTCTTTGTTCAGGTACTACTCTTTCCTTTGGATAGCCTCCACCAAATGGAGCCTTAAATAAATTCTCATATACATTCTCTAGATTTAATTCAGCACCCCAGCCAAAGCCCTTAGCGTATGGCATAGAGATGGCATTACCATCATTAATTTGACCAAATAAATATGCATCTGATGGTTCAATAACTAAACCACATAGCATCTTAGGGAATGAATTTAATGCTAGCATAGCACCAGCACCAGTACCACATCCTGTAACGATGAAATCAGCGGCACCTGAATTAATTAGGATAGCAGCTAATAAACCATTTTGTACATAAGTAAGTGGCTTATCGTCAGCACCAAACATACCATAGTTATCAACTACGTGACCATATTTTGTAGCTACCTTATTTAATGTATTATAAATAATCTCATTCTTAGCAGCTTGTGAATTTTCATTTATTAAAGCAATTCTCATTTCTTTATCTCCTTATTTAAATAATTTTTCTATATCCATTTTAGCAAAATTCATAATATTATCAATATTATTACCATAAATATCTAATCCTTCTGCCTTAATATAGCTAATATCATCAACATTATAGAATGTATTAAACATTGATTTAACATACCCAAAGCCATACTCATCACTTTGAATATATCCACCAGCTGTAGTAACATAATATAATTTCTTAATATGACATAATGATTTAATATTACCCTTTTCATCATATCCAAATGTTATACCACCGATATTTACATTTTCAAAATATATTTTTAAAAGTGAAGAAAATGATAAATCCCAATATGGTGATGATATTACTACAATATCGGCATCCTTAAGCTTTTTAGCATATTTAAATAAATCATCATTATAATCATTTATTTCTCTTAGCTTATCTCTTTTCTTTAATAGACTAGAGTTTAATGGTCTAATATTCTCCTTATTTAAATTTACCTCTTCTATATTTCCATTTAGCTTATCTAATAAATATTTAGCTAATTTATTAGTTCTTGATTCTTCTCTTACACAAGAGTTTATATATAATATCTTATCCATAATTTCTAAAAAATTAAGGGAACGTTTTATGCGTTCCCTCATATCGTCATTGATTAGTCGTTACCATGACCTACAGAACCAAACATTTCCATCTTGATTCTTACGATTTCCTTAATAGCGTCTACACCTGGAGCTAAAAGCTTACGAGGATCGAATCCCTTACCCTCTAAGTCCTTACCAGCTTCAATGTACTTTCTTGTTGCCTCTTGGAAATATAATTGACATTCAGTATTAACATTAATCTTAGTTACACCTAAAGAAATAGCCTTCTTAATTTGATCTTCAGGAATACCAGTACCACCATGTAATACTAATGGGAAATCACCAACCTTAGCCTTAATGTTAGCTAAAGCATCAAATTGAAGTCCCTTCCAGTTAGCTGGATACTTACCATGGATATTACCAATACCTGCAGCTAGCATATCGATACCTGTAGACTTTAATAAAGCGCACTCCTCTGGATCTGCAACTTCACCCATACCTACAACACCATCTTCTTCACCACCGATTGTACCAACTTCTGCCTCAACAGTAGCTCCTAAGAAATGAGCAATTGTTACAATCTCTCTAGTCTTCTCTAGGTTTTCCTCTAGTGGATAATGAGAACCATCGAACATTACTGAAGAATAACCAGCCTTTAAAGCCTTTTTAGCTCCTTCATAAGTACCATGGTCTAAGTGTAAAGCTACTGGTACAGTGATATTTAATGACTTAATCATTGCCTTTACCATGTCAGCTACTACCTCATAGCCACACATATATTTGTTTGCACCCTCAGATACACCTAACATAACTGGTGAATTTAATTCCTGAGCAGTTTGTAGAATGGCCTTTGTCCATTCAAGATTGTTAATGTTGAAAGCACCTACGGCATAATGACCTGCTAATGCCTTGGCTTCCATGTCCTTTGCATTTACTAATGGCATATAAAATTCCTCCCTAAATGTTTTATTGCTAAAATTATTATAAACCATTTGTACAAAATTTACAATAATTCAAGTGGTAAGAAAAAAAGAAAACGACTAAAATTTAGCCGTCAATAATAAAGATAAATTTAAATAAATTATAATTATCAAAAATGGTGCCGACTATAGGAATCGAACCCACAACCTACTGATTACAAGTCAGTTGCTCTACCAATTGAGCTAAGTCGGCAAATGGTGGAGGACAACGGGCTCGAACCGCTGACCCTCTGCTTGTAAGGCAGATGCTCTCCCA
>JAFSJY010000045.1 GCA_017449215.1 Acholeplasmatales bacterium
AATTTTGAAACATCAGAATATAGATTCACTAATGAATTATTAACAATCATAAATGATAATAACATTATTTATAAAATGATATAAGGGAATCATCCACTGGATAATTCCCCTATTTGTAAACTTTATTATTGCAATTTAGCCAGATGAACGCTATCTTACTATAAAATAACCAATTAAAGCCACTATAATTCCAACTAATATACCACCTAAAACCTCAGTATATCTATGACCTAGCATTTCTTTAAGTCTTCCCTTTTTACCAAAGCCTAAATCAGCCTTTTCCTCTTCTGATAAATTAACAACCATATTATTTAATATGATTGCATGCTTAGAGGCCTCATATCTTACACCCATTGCGTCATGGACAGTTATTACTGCAAATACAAAGGCTACCGCGAAAACCCAATCAGGATATCCTAAATCATGGAATTGTAGCATTCCTATAATTAATGTTAATGTCACAACTAAGCTAGTATGGCTTGATGGAAAACCACCAGTAGACATTAGCATAACCCATGCTGGTTTCTTGTGCTTTATAGAATAATATACAAATTTATAAAGCTGGCATGTAAAACATGAAATTATTGAAATATATATAATTTGTAATGCTCTACTTGTAAAGAAAGCCTTCATATCCTCGCCTAGTGTGCTTAAAAACATAATTACATCTCTTCTTCCTCTTCAACATTTCTTACTTCAATTACATCAGGAACATACTCTACTAATAATGCTTCAATACCTTCCTTTAATGTGTAGTCAAGTGATCCACATCCTACACAGGCACCAAGCATTCTTACATATACAATACCATCCTCATAATCGATGAATTGTATATCTCCACCCTCACTATTTAAATAAGGTCTTAGCTTATCTAAAACTCTATGTATTTCCTTAATTGTTTCACTATTTTTATTCTTATTTTCTTCCATAATAATTCTCCCCTAAAACCATCTAATTTTGATGATTCTTTTTATGCCTATTATTTCTATTATTTTGATTATTGTTATTATTAGGCTTTTTATTCTCTCTATTTTTATTTTGATTGTTGTTATTGTTGTTATTATTTCTATTCTTATTAAACTGATTCCTATTTTGAACCTTTGATGGATCAAATCCATTAGATGATGAAACATAGCTTTGAACCTGTGCATTAGAATCAACCTTACCAAAGCCAGGAGATATTTCCTTTGTTTCCTTCTTAGGCTCTTCTCTTAAATAATCCGGAAGCTTACCCTGTGGTATAGAATTAATCTTTTGCATATTAAGCTCAATATTAGGTCTTCTTTTAGGATTAGATTCTAATACTAATGATTCCTTATCAAAGCTTTCCTTTGTTAATTCATTGATAACAAATCCAGATTCATCTGTTTCAGTTAATTTTGGATTATCCTTTATTTTATTATATTCATTTTCAGTTAATCTTCTTAAAACATAATAAGGACTACCTACTACGCAGGAAACCTCTAAATAATCATCTATAAATCCAAAATAATTTGGACTTTTAGGATCATTATTAAATCCCTTTAGTCTTAATATTCCAGCTGCTATATCACCAACAATATATGAATCATTATCGAAGCATTCCTCAAGATAAGCCTCACAAAAGGCCTCCTCATTAAATGCGTCTCTAAAATTATTCTTTAAATGATAATAGCCTTTAGCACATTTAATTAGCATAAAACCACACTCCTACTTTATAGCATTAATGCTTTCTAGATATTTATAAAAACCATTAAGCCCTAATACTATATCAGAATAAGTCTCTTCAAAATTACCAGTATACCAAGGATCACTAATATCCCTTTTTAAATCAGTATAATCTAATAATAATTTTATTTTATTGTACTTATCCTCTATTCTTCTTTCAATATTAATTCTATTATATTCATCCATAATGATAATATAATCAAAATTAATATAGTCATCCATTGTTATTCTTTCAGCTCTTTTTTTAGAATAATCAATATTAAATCTATCTAATATCTTTCTGGTTCCTCGATGAACTGGATTACCAATTTCCTCTAGAGAGGTAGCTCTAGATTCAATAATAAATTGATTTTCCTTACCAAGCTTTTTAACCATATCCTTAAATAGGAATTCTGCCATAGGACTTCTACAAATATTACCATGACATACAAATAAAACCTTAATCATAATTAATCACTTTCTACTAAGCAAACACATTCACAGGCCATAGCCTCTTCTCTACCAATAAAGCCCATCTTTTCCCATGTGGTTGCTTTAACACTTACATATTCCTTATCTATGCCTAAAAGATTAGCAATAGAATTAATTATTAATTCTCTTTTTGGTGATATCTTAATCTTTTCAGCATAGATTGTTAAATCTAGATTAACTAAATGATAATTTTTTTCTCTTACCTTTTTATAGCATTCAGTTAATATAATCTTAGAATCCATATTTAATGTAGCTTCACTATTATCTGGAAAGAATGTACCTAAATCACCTAATGCTAGGCTTCCAAGTAGGCTTTCCGCAACCGCATGAAGCACAACATCGGCATCACTATGACCTAAAAGACCAATCTTAGATTCGAATTCAACTCCACCTAAAATAAGCTTTCTACCTTCTATTAACTTATGTGTGTCCCATGCATGTCCAATTCTAATCATTGAAGTCTCCATAAATAGCTTCCGCAATTTTTAAATCATATGGTGTAGTAACCTTAAATATCTCCTCATTAGCCTTAACTAAGTCAATAATTATATTAGGAAAATAATGCTCTACTACTGATATATCATCTGTAAAATGTCTATTCTCTATTAATGCCTTCGAATAAGCATTTAATAATAGCATTCTAGGCCCCGCCTGAGGAGTAACAGCCTTAATTAGCTTACTTCTATCTAGTGTCTTTAATTTATTACCATTTTCTTTAATAGTATCTACAACTGGTAAATAAGCTAAAATACATCTATTATCTTTTTTCTTTTCGATGATTTCATTAATTAGTGAATCTGATATAAATGGTCTAGCAGCATCATGGATTAATAAATAATCGCCTGTAGTTTCTCTAATACCATTTAAAACAGAATCTCCTCTTTCCTTACCACCTAAAACATATTTAACATTTTTAGGTAGGATAGGAATGATTTTATCCTTGTCGTTTTCATTAATGACACATACAACCTCAAAATTATGCTTCAAGAACTTTTCTAATGAATACATAAATAGAGGCTTATCACCTAACTTAAGTAATATTTTATTTTCATTTAATCCCATTCTAGTACCGCGACCGGCCATTAATAAAACTACACTAATCATAAAATCACTATCCTAATATTTTTAAATCTAAATAAACATCAAATTTATCTAGTTCTAAATCTAAATCTCCATATTCCTTGTAGCAAATTCCTATCTTATAGCCCTTATAGCCATTTAGATATCTATCATAATATCCTTTACCATAACCAATTCTCTGATTATTTTTTGATATTGCCACACAAGGAATAATATAACAATCAATTAAATCTCTATTAACACTATTTCCCTTTGGTTCCTTTGTATTAAATGGACCATCAATTAATTCGTCATCTAAATCATATTTAATGAATTCAATTTCATCTAATGTTTTAGGTAAATAGAAATTCTTATTCTTATAATGCTTCATTAAATCCATAATATTGATTTCAGTTCCAATTGGATAATAAATACCAATATTATTAAATTTATCTAGGATATTGTTATCAATAATATATTTAACAACATCCTTAGATCTATTTACATAATCAACTTTTCTTCTATCTCTTAATGAATTGCTACGAGCTTCTTTCTTATCCATTGTATCTCATATCCTTATAGAAAACATATGAAGATGTATATTTTGGGTTTAATGAATAATTTAATGCGCTCTTAGCACACTTTAAGCATTCAGATGGATTTGGTGCTTCATTAGAAACAACAATACCCATATTAATATCAATTCTAATCTTATCATTTATATAATTCATAGATGGATGTAAAATCTTTTCTTCATTTCTTAAGCAAGACTTTAATGATTCCATTCTGTTATATGCTGTTATAACAGCTACAAACTCTAAACCATTAACTCTATAAATTAAATTTTCATCAACGAATTGATTTCTAAATAATTCAACATATTGAGACATGCACATATTACCAATTGGTCTACCATACTTTTCATTTATTTCTGGTATAGATGTAATCTTAAAATGTACAAGCTCATATATTCTTTCTTCTGAATATAATTCCTTAAGCTTATTTAATAGCATATCCTCTGTACCAACCTCATCTAGTACAGTACCTGTCTTTTCAAATGAATAATCATTTACAACAGTAATTACACCACATAGCTCAATAGAATCCTTGCTTACTATCTTCTTTCCATCTTCCTTTATATAAACATAATAATTTCCTGTGTTATATCTATATGAAAGATGATAATCACCACTAGATAATTCAGATATTTTTTCCTTATATACCTTAAAATCATCTGGATGAACATTTTTAAAGAATTCAGAGCCACTTACAGTATTTCCATTTAAGAATAATTTTTTTACTAATACATCATTAAACCAAATAGTATCAGTTGTTAATGTATTGAAGAAAATACCATCAGTTGCCTTTTCGATGATTGTAACAAATCTATCATTAATCAATTTAAGCTCATTTTTAGCCTCTAATTCGCTTTTTTCTAGTCCAATAAGATTATCTTCGGTCTTTCTTTCACCAAACAAAATACGGCCCTTATATTTATTTCCACGGAATATACATGTTTCAGAAAAATATAATGCATCTTCAGACCCGTCGTCTAATTGAATTCCTAATTCTAAGCTATTAACAGGGCTTTCAGGATTAGCCCTTTTCCAGTACTTGTGATAAAACTTCTTCATATCTGCCTTTAAGCAGCCTGAATCATTTAATCTAATTAATCTATATTTGTTTTCAATAACATCAAATATATTTTTACCAATAGCTTCTTCCTCTTCGATTCCTAAATCATTTAAAAAGAATTTAGAGATTTCTTTTACCTTATCTTTCTTATTTAGGATTACATACATCTTTGTATCATCGATTGATTTTTTTAATTCTCTTTGGAAATTTTCAGATGAGAATGATAAATCAACTACTGTAAATAATAATACGAATGATGCAACCTCAATACCGATTAGGGTTAAATACATGAATATTATTAAACCATCTTTATTTGTATTTAAGATTTGATCCTTAAAGATCATAAATAGTACAGCACCAAATGTAAGAATTGCTGAAATAATAAATCTAGTTAATAGAAATCTTCTAGATATTAAAGATTTCATAATTATTATTACAGTAATTAATCCAGCGAATATAACAGAAATAATTGGTGACTGCGAAATGTAATCAATTATATCAGCTAAGACTACCATTTAAAAACTTCCCCCGCATAATAATATATAAAAATAACTACCGCTACTATTACTACTGAAATACCAAGCACTACAAGAGGCTTTACCTGCTTGTTTGGATTGGAAATAGCGTTACTCTTTAGCAAAATATTAAAAGGGGCAGTAAGAACTAAAATAACTATGTTAAATATCTTTTTAAAACTCTTCATATCAATCCCTCCTAATTTCTACCTAAGTAAGTATTAAGATAATCAATTAAATCATTTTTATTATCTATTTGTCTCATAAAACCTTGGTTAGCAACATGAACGTGACCAGTTTCCTCTGAAACGATGATTGTTAATGAGTCAGTCATTTCTGAAATACCTACACCAGCTCTATGTCTTGAACCAATTGTTTTATCTAATGAAGTGTCCTGTGTTAATGTATAATACGCAGCGGCACAAATTATTTTATTACCTCTTATGATTACACCACCATCGTGTAAAGGTGAATCCTTAATGAATATTTGTTCTAGTAATTCCTTCGAAATATCAGAATTTAATGGAATCGCTCTTTCACTATATTGCTCTAGTGAAATATGCTGCTCAATTGTAATTAAGGCACCAACCTTAACAGCTGACATGTCAAATACAGCATCAGCAACTGCTTCTATTGTGGCTTGAGTAGATGAGATATTAGATTGCTTACTTATTGAATCACCCTTATGGAATTCCATATGCTTTCTAATTTCAGGAGCTAATATAATAACAACAATAATTAAATATGATGCTAAAATCGCTTGATAGAAAAATGCTGAAATTTCAAGACCAGCAATATTTGAAAACCAAGAAATAACAGAAATGATTAATCCAATGATTATTAGGAATAATCCTTTTCTATATTTAAATCCTATATAAACAACTAAAGAAACCAAGAAAAGTAAGAAATAACCATCTAAAATAATTCTTAGTACTTTATTGTCTTGAAAAAACTGTTTAATATTTTCAATAAACATAGCATCTAACATTTTATTACCTCCTTGAATTACACAAATCCACTAAATACATTATACAACAAATAATTTATTATTTGAATTTAAAACTAACTTATATACAAAGAAAAAAAGCACTTAATGTGCTTTGTAATTTAATAAGTGGTGCCTCAGGGCGGAATCGAACCGCCGACACAAGGATTTTCAGTCCTTTGCTCTACCGACTGAGCTACCGAGGCAACTTATAAAAAAATAGTGGCGGTCCGGACGAGACTCGAACTCGCGACCTCCTGCGTGACAGGCAGGCATTCTAACCAGCTGAACTACCGAACCACTATTTGGTTGCGGGAGAAGGATTTGAACCAACGACCTCCGGGTTATGAGCCCGGCGAGCTACCAGACTGCTCCATCCCGCGATATGAATGGCGGAGAAAGAGGGATTTGAACCCCCGCGGGGATTGCTCCCCCTATCGGTTTTCAAGACCGAACCCTTCAGCCACTTGGGTATTTCTCCGTGACGATAATAAAAGCTTAAATGGTGGACCCTACAGGACTCGAACCTGTGACCAATCGGTTATGAGCCGATAGCTCTAACCAACTGAGCTAAGGGTCCGATACTTTATTGGTGGCTCCGGAGGGATTCGAACCCACGACCTTTCGGGTATGAACCGAGCGCTCTAGCCAACTGAGCTACAGAGCCATATAATTGTGTCCTCTCATTTAATGCTATTCAAATAAAAAAGAATAAAAATCTAATTGATGGTGGAGCTAAGCGGGATCGAACCGCTGACCTCCTGCGTGCAAAACAGGCGCTCTCCCAGCTGAGCTATAACCCCATTTTCAATTCTTTGTTAAAGTGGTACCCCGGGTCGGACTTGAACCGACACGCCTTTAAGGGGCATGGGATTTTAAGTCCCACGTGTCTACCTATTCCACCACCGAGGCATGTATAAAATATATTAAATTAACCAACACTTTACTTCAAGATGGTGTCTCGTAGGGAATTCGAATCCCTGACCCCTTGATTAAAAGTCAAGTGCTCTACCGGCTGAGCTAACGAGACATCAATGTAAGTAATGGTGCCGACTATAGGAATCGAACCCACAACCTACTGATTACAAGTCAGTTGCTCTACCAATTGAGCTAAGTCGGCAAATGGTGGAGGACAACGGGCTCGAACCGCTGACCCTCTGCTTGTAAGGCAGATGCTCTCCCA
>JAFSJY010000046.1 GCA_017449215.1 Acholeplasmatales bacterium
ATTATAGACTAAATGATATGTCTTTTCTATTTTTGAATGGGCGAACCCTTAAGGGTTTAAGAATAACGCTACGCTTATTAGGGGACACATTCCCCTATAACCCTTTGTATATTACTGTCAATTTAAATTTTACAACTGATAACCTTTTGAATGGAATACGAAATTTATTTTTCACCATAGAAAAATATGATAAAATAAAAGAAATGTATATGATTTATTATTAGGTGTTTTGAATAGAAAAATATAGAAAATCATATAGAATTAGTTTTGGCCTATATTAAAAGAAAGATAATAAGAAATATAAACACCCTAAGTTTAAAACATCAATAAATTCATATAAAATAATATCGTTACCTTTTTGCTTTTTACGTAAAAAGATTTGCACAAAAAAGATTTATGATATAACATTTGAGGAGAAAATATGAAAAAATTATTATTATCGTCTTTTTTATTACCAGTATCTTTTATCGCTTTAAGTGGATGTAGTAATAATTCAGCAAAGGAATCTAGTAAGTATAATACTGAAGCAATACACCAGGTATCATTATTACAAGGGTTAATGCTTGGGGATTATTATGGAAGCGTAACTGTTAAAGAATTAAAGAGTATGGGAAATACTGGTATTGGTACATTTAATAGCTTAAATGGTGAATTAATATTAATTGATGGAATTTGTTATCGCGCAAATGAGTCATTAGAATTAGAAGTAGTTAGTGATGATGAAACTGTACCATTTGCGGATGTTACATTCTTAGATAATGATTTAAGCTATGAATTAAATGGTTTAAATAGTATAGAAGAGCTAAAATCCACTTTAGATAGCAAAGTTAAAGAGCTTGGCACTAATCGTTTTTATATGATTAGAATAGATGGATTATTTGATGAGATATATTTTCGAAGTGAGAAAAAGCAATCTTTACCATATAAGCCTTTAAATGAAGTATTAAAAACAGATCAAACATTTAAAACGATGACTAATACAAATGGAAGTATAGTTGGATTATATACACCAAATTATATGTCTGATTTAAATGCGGTAGGATGGCATTTCCATTTTGTTACAGAGGATAGAAGAAGTGGAGGCCATGTATTAAATGCTGATTTAGGTGAATGTAATATTACATGGGATTATACAGATTCATTTAATATGTATTTACCAAATGGTGAATTTTTTAATACATTAGATTTAACAGTTGATCAAGATGAGGCTATTAAAGAGGTTGAACAAGGAAATTAATTAAAAGAGTTCAACTATTTATAGCTGAATTTACTTTTTCAATTAAAGAAGAAGATTTTTACTGAATTTTTTTCTTGACAGTAATAATAAATATTGTTATTCTTAAAAAGAAAGTTAATAGATTCCAAAAAGGGAGTAGAAACCTATAAATAGGGTTATCGTTCGTCAATACAGTATTATTTAATACTCGGACATAAATTAAATTTCGAGACTTTTACCATTATGTGGTAGGAGTCTTTTATTTTTATGAAGGAGAGAATATTAAGTGATACCAGAATTTTATAGGAATTGGGATGCGTTTCCTAAAATATTAATTCTAATTATATTTATTGTAGCTGGAACTATATTTTTAGTTAAATTTTGTAATTTGTTCGTTAATTCAGCTTCTGCAATTGCTAAAAAAATTCATATACCACCAATGATTATTGGTTTGACTGTTGTGGCGATGGGAACATCTTGTCCAGAACTTGCTGTTTCTGTTTCTGATTCAATTAGAAGTTTGATTAGCGGAACTAATGCTAATATTGCTATTGGAAATGTAGTTGGTTCAAACATTTGTAATATTTTATTAGTTTTAGGATTATCAATTATATTTACACCAATAATAGTTAAAAAATCTAGTCTTAAAAAAGAATTTCCTGTTTTATTAGGTGTTTCATTGTTGTTAGTGTTATTTGTTTTGATTGCGGGTGGTATTACTGGTAATTATGAAGTTTCTAGATGGATGGGTATTGTATTTGTTCTTTTGGAAATTGCGTATATGATTTTCTTGATAATTGATGCTAAAAAAAATAAATTAGAAAATGATTCTGAAGAAATTAAAGATATGAAATTATGGAAAGCTATATTATTTGTCATTATAGGTGCAATTGGAATTGCTGCTGGTGGTGAATTTGTAGTTTTTGGAGCTAAGGGATTAGCGGTTACAGGTGCAACAGCAATGGGAATCAATAGCGATTTAGCCGAAAGCTTAGTTGGTTTGACAATTGTTGCGGTTGGTACAAGCTTACCTGAACTTGTTACTAGTGTTGTAGCAGCAAGAAAAGGTGAAAATGATATTGCACTTGGCAATGTAATTGGATCTAATATTTTTAATATCTTATTTGTTTTAGGATTATCAGCTGTAGTTAATCCTCTTACAACTGGAAATGAAATAGTTATTGATTTGATTGTAATGATGGCATCTGCATTATTGTTATTTGGAATTTCATTAACAAAAAAATTAGATAGAAAAATCGGAATTATTTTCATAATTTTTTATTTAATGTATTTAACATATTTAGTATTAAGAAACTTAGGTATTATTCCGCAAATGTAGAAATAGGAGAAAAAGTATAATGGTAATATTTAATAGTATTTTGGCTTTATTGGCAGGCGTTGGTGTTTTTATTGTTGGAATGAACATGTTATCACAATCACTTCAAAAGGTTGCAGGGTCTGGAATGAAGAGATTGATAGGAAAAATTACAACAAATAGGTTTGCAGGTGTTGGTATTGGTGCACTTGTAACTGGTATTATTCAGTCTAGTGCTGCAACAACCGTAATGGCTATTGGTTTTGTAAATGTTGGTACAATGACACTTTCTCAAGCTACATCAGTTATTATGGGTGCAAATATTGGTACAACTGTTACAGGATTATTAGTTTCTTTATCAAGTTTTGATGTTGGAATTTATGCTTCAGTATTAGCTTTTATTGGAGTTATGTTACAGTTTATTAAAAATGATAAAGCCAAAAATATTGGTGGTATTATTTGTGGATTAGGTTTAATATTCATCGGTTTAGATTTGATGAGCGGGTCATTTAACAATGATGAAATTAAAAGCTTTATACAAAATATTTTTTCAAATATTGATTTTCCATTATTACTTTTATTATTAGGTATAATATTTACAGCATTGATGCAATCAAGTAGCGCAATGACAGGTTTAGTAATTATTATGGTAGCAAGTAATGCAATGCCTTTTAAAAGTGGATTGTTTGTAATACTTGGTGCTAATATAGGTACTTGTATTACAGCGTTGATTGCTACAATTGGAACTAATATAAATGCTAAAAGAACAGGATTTATCCATCTTTTATTCAATGTTATAGGTGTTTTAATTTTTACAATTATCGTATGGTGCTTTAGTGATTCAATCATAAATATATTAAATACTATATTTGGAAATAATTATTCAATTGAAATAGCTGTTTTCCATATTGTATTTAATGTAACTACAACATTGTTATTATTGCCTTTTATAAAATATTTAGTAAAAATTGCTCAATTTGTTATTAAGGATAAGAAAAATGATGTTTCTAATGTAATTAAATATATAGATAATAGATTATTAATGACTCCACCAATTGCTTTTGAACAAGTAAAAAAAGAAATAATAAATATGGCAATTTTATCTCATGAAAATTATAAAATGGCAGTAGAAGAATTGTTCTCACAAGATGATAAAAATGTTGGTAAAATTAATAAACATGAAGATGAAATTGATTATATGAATAGCGAAATAACTAAATTCTTAATAAAATTGTCTCCTCTTTTAAATGGACAAAATGAAAAGATATTAGGAAGCTATTTCCATGTTGTAAATGATATAGAAAGAATAGGCGATTACGCTCAAAATTTCTCAGAATTTTCAATTAAGATGAAAAATGATAATCTTAAGTTTTCAAATGTAGCTTTAAATGAGTTAAAACAAATGTGCGATAATGTTGAAGAAATGTATTCTATAGCTATTGATATATTATCTAATGGAAAATTTGAAGAATTAGATAGATTATCAAAATTAGAAGAAATGACTGATGAATATAAAGAAAAATTCTCGGCTAAGCATTTCGAAAGATTATCACAAGAAAATTGCAGCATGGAGCTTGGAGCTTATTATATAACAATTATTTCGCAAATAGAAAGAGTTGGTGACCATATTGTAAATATAGGTTTTTCTACTAAAAATCCAACTGGAGATCAAAAATAATACGTTAAATGAAAAACTAAAATTCGCTATAAACAGTTTTTTTTAAAATACCATTATCTTAAATGTCATTCATAGATGATATATTAGCATTAAAAAAAGAAGCCAAAAGAAATGGCTTCAATAGTATAACCAATATATTAAATATTTAAGGCAATCATTATAATAAGTGATTGTCTTTTACTTTATATAAAAAGAAAAAAAGTTAAACCTAAATATTGGCTTAACTGTGTGTATTTATAAACTGGCAGGGGCGGAGAGAATCGAACTCCCACGGATGGTTTTGGAGACCACTACAATACCATTATGCTACGCCCCTACTATAAAAATAAAATGCACAAATAATGGGGCGCATAACAGGGATCGAACCTGCGCATAACGGAGCCACAATCCGCCGTGTTAACCGCTTCACCATATGCGCCATTTATAAACGTGCAATACAATTATAACTTAAATATTTATTTTGTAAAGATAAAAATTATCTCTTTTGAAAAAATATGGATATATGTTTTATTGAAAATCATAAAAAAAATGATACAATTGTTATGTATGTTTAAAAAGAAAGGATATACCATATGGGAAAGAAAATCGCTAAAATCATATTCATTTTTATAGGTCTAGTATTTACATTCCTTGCATATGTTATTGCTTATAACTCTGGTGCTTCAACTAATTATTTTGAATTAGTAAATGAAGCTTCAAAATCTGAAAGCCATGCAGATATGTGTAAGGCATTCTCTATGTACCAAATTCCTTATGATGCTACTCCAATAGCTGAAACTAATAAGGGAACTAAAAATGAAATTGTTGTATATAACGCAATTAATCAATTAAATTTAACTTATTATGAAACAACTGAGACTTCATCAAATTCAAAGAATTATGCAAGTATTCAGTTCATGTATTATTTCTTTATTTATAGTCCACAATTTGATTATGGTGCTATTGAAGGAAAGAATGAGACAGGTCTTAGATTCTATGGTGAGAATGGAGAAACTTATACATTCCATTATGTTGTAGATAGTAATTCTAATAAGGATGAAATATTAGAAAATCCAAAGAGTCCAAAGGAAGCTTTATTTAATACATCAAGAAATATGATTACTACATATTCTGAGTATGGATTTGTATTTACATCTATTTCTGAATTATTTGTAGAAGGAATTAGAGAAAAGCTAGATAGCCCTATTACTAAACTTGAATTATTAAATAATAAGGGTAATGTAGTAGAAGGAACTACTATTGAGGTAAATCTTGATTTTAGTCAGCAATTCTATAAGGATATGGCTGAATTTAAGCAAGCATCTGTAGATTTATTTGAGATTGAGCAAATTCCAAGTGGTGAAAGAACTCCTGAGGAAAAGACTGCATATGAAAATGCTCAAAACTATATTAATGATTTCAACATTGATAATTATAAGGATAAGGGCTATGATAAGGGTTTCAGCAAGGATGATATTTATACAACTAAGCTAATTTTCTCAAGCATTGGTATTGCCGCATTATTCGCATTAGTAGTAGCTATTATCTATATCCTAGTATTCTACTTTAAGAAGATTAAGAATTGGGTATTTGGTGGTCGTCATTCTAGAACTACTCAAAGAATTGTTCCTAATAAGATGCCTACTAAGCCAATTGAGCCTGTTAAGACTAATTTCGATAGAGTAAATGAAAAAAGAGCTGAGGATTTAGCTAAGAAGAGAGCTCAAGAGGAAGAAATTAAAAAGAGAGGTAACATGATTGTTGCCCCTACTAATATAGCTCCTGAAGCTGAAGAAGTAAAAGAAGATTCTAAGGTTGAATTAACTAAGGAAGATGTTAAGCTTGATGATGAAGCTACAGTAGCTGAATCTCCAGTAGTAGAAAATAATGAAGCTACTACTGAAGTAGATGAAACTAAACCTGAATTATAATTTTAAAAGGAAGCACGCGTGCTTCCTTTTACTTTATTTCTTTAATTATTTCCTTCATACCATCATCAATTAAATCCTCATTAATTGATGTATATCCAATTATGATTTTATTATATTCTTTTCTATCTATATCGTAATCACTTAATATAGATATATTAACACCTTTTTTTAATAAATTATTCTTTATTAATTTAGTGTCCTTTTTAGTATTAACAATAATTGATAAGTAATTCTTATTATCATATTCGATATTATTTTCTTCTAATATATCAATTATTTTCTTTCTTATATTTAAATATCTTTTCTTTAATTTATTAATGTGAGATGCATAATATCCATCATTAATAAATTCCTTTAAGGCTAGCTGTTCTAATGTAGCTACACTAGATGAATATCCCTTATAATGATTTAAATATTTTTCCTTTAAATCATCAGGTAATATAAAATAAGATATTCTTAAGCCTGGATACATTGTCATTGTAAATGAGGAGAAGAATATTACATTATTATTTGATAATGAATAGATAGGAGTTGATGGTGATTCCTTAATTCTAAATTCGGCATCAAAATCATCCTCAATAATATAGCTTCCCGTTTTATTTAAGAATTCAATTAATTCCTTTTTCCTTGATATGGACATCTTTATTCCAGTAGGAAATTGACTAAATGATGTAGTATATAAAATAGTTTTATTCTTAGGTACTAATACACCATTTTGATCTAATTCAATAAAATTAGATTTTAATCCTAAATTAGAAGCTATTGGTAATAGCTTATGATATCCTGGGTTTTCAAATGTGATATTATCTATATTTATAATTCGGAGTACCGAACGTAGTGATTCTATACCATAGCCTATAAAAATAGAATTAGGAGATACATTAATTCCTCTATTAGTTTTTAAATGAGAGGAGATAGCCATTCTTAAGCCTAAATCTCCTTCAAATTCTGTTTTATTAATAAAATCCTTATCATTTAAAATAGCTTTAATAATTCTTTTATAATTAGTATTAGTAAATTCAAAGATATTAGATGTAGTGAAATCATATTTATATGATTCCTTTTTTTTGATTTTATTATCAATATTCTTTGGTTTGATATTTATAGATATTTGATCAGATACATAATATCCACTTTTTTCAATAGAATAAATATAACCCTCGTCAATTAATAAATCATAAGCATTTATTACTGTATTTAGGCTTACATTTAAATTAATAGCTAAATCTCTTTTAGATGGTAGCTTTTCATTTGATTTTAATTCACCACTATTTATTAGATTAGATATCTTTTCGTAAAGCTCTATATATTTTGATTTTTTACCACTTAATATAATTTCCATCTGAATCTATTCCTTTACTTATAATTTACCAGTAATTTGATACCAGATATTTAAATTATAATTCATATCTAAATTATTGTAAAATTAATTTTCGTTTTGTTGTAATTAGACATTAAAAATGTTACAATTATTTTGTATTTTTTCGTATTTAGAGGTAGTAAAAATGGCAAATAAAACAGCAGCGACAATTAAATTAATTCAGGTACTTTCTGCGAGAGGAGAATTCATATCTACAAGTGAGCTTGCCGATATGATTGATACTAATCCAAGAAATGTAAAGGAATACATTAAAGAGATTGAGGTATGTGGCTATAAGGTGGATTCATTGGCTGGAGTTTATGGTGGATATAGAATGAATAAGGCATCATTATTACCAGCTATTAATTTAAATAATGATGAAATTAAAATGATTAGAGATACTACATCATATCTAGCATCTAAGAATGATTATTTTGGAGCTAATGAAATTGATTCAATCTTCGGTAAGATTTTAGCATCATTAGATGATTCTAAGCCTATTACACCACTTACTATGGTAGATAAGTTCCCTCTTTCTATGACTAAGGAGGAGCTACAAAAAAGATTTACTGTTTTAAATGATGGTATTGAATCACAATATAAGGTTGAAATCGAATATTTGTCAGTTGCTGGTAAGGTAAAGAATCATGTTATACATCCATATAAGCTATTTGTTTATAATGGTAATTGGTTTGTTATTGCATATAATGAGACAGTAAATGATGTTGGATATTTTAAATTAAATAGAATTAATAATTTATACTTAACTAGAAGCCATTTTACAGTATTAAAGACTTATATTGAGGAAGATTATTTAGATGGCTATGGCATGGTAAAGAATGGTGAATATTATCATGTTGAATTAGAATTAACTAATTTAAATACTGTAATGAAGGAAAGAATCTATGGCAAGAATCAAAATGTAGTTGAGATAGATGATAGACATGTAAGATTTAGTGCTGATATGCAAAATCAGGAAATGATTTTATCATTTGTTTTATCATTTGGAAATAAATGTAAGGTTATTGAGCCAGATTGGCTAAAGGATAAGGTTAAGGAAACTATAAGGGAAGAATTAGCATTATATGAATGATATTAAATATATATTTTTTGATTTTAATGGAACAATTCTAAATGATGTTGAGCTTTGCTTAGATTTGTTAAATGAAAAGCTTATTAAGCAAAATAAGCAAACCTTAACATTAGATGAATATAAGCATGTATTTAAATTTCCTATAAGACAATATTATCAGGATGCTGGCTTAGATTTTAATATTGAATCATATGAAAGTATGGCTGATAGCTTTATAGCTAAATATCAGCCTGCCTCACTTACATGCGGATTATATTCATGTGTTATTCCTACACTTAAATTTTTAAAGGAAAAGAATATTAAATTAATTATTTTATCAGCATCTGAAATGAATAACTTAAATTATCAGGTTAATCATTATGGTATAGGTCATTATTTTGATGCAATATTAGGTATTAATAATATTTATGCTGATTCTAAAACTGGTATTGGAATAAATTATATTGAAAAGAATAATATAAATAAAAAGGAATGTATCTTTGTTGGTGATACATTACATGATTTTGAGATAGCAAATGAAATGGGTATTGAGCCTATTTTAGTAACATGTGGTCATCAGGCCTTTGATGTATTAAGAAGCAGTGGTGCCGCTATTATAAATGATATTGGTGATTTAAGGGGTTGGTTTCTATGATTTTCGTTAAAGAGGATTTTAATGATTTTAAAACTGGAGAGCTTCCATATGATAAGGGTCACTCTGCCCTAGGAGAATATCATCATATTGATTATCCTGGTTATTTTGGTAATTTTTATGATCCCATTGCTCTACATCAATGGAGAAGCCTAGATGGTAGCTGGCTTATAACTGAGGATAATGGAATTCATTATTTAGAACAAAATAGAGGAGATAACACTAAGGGTGCCTTTTTAAATGTTGCCTCTACATTAGTTCATAAAAATAAAATATATAGTGATTTTACTGTTTCATTTAATGTAAGACAATTTGAAATAAATAGCTATTCAGGCTTAGCATTTTCTTATTTAACATCTAGATATTATTATGGTGTTGTTTTAGAATTTGATAAATTAAAACTTATTAAAAGAAATGAAGAGACTATAGAAATAATTAAGGAAGTTAAAATTAATTTTGATGATTCTAAGGATTACAATATCAAGGTTAAGGTATCAAATAATGTTTTAATATATCTAGATAATGAATTATTAATTAATGAAAAAGTAGAATATGTTAAGGGTAGAAGCATTGCCTTTATATCTAAGGCAGCGTGTAGATATTCTAATTTAGTTGTCGAGATGAATGAAGATGAATATCAGGAGCATTTATCTAATCTTGAAAAGGAAAATGAAAGATTAGAGGGTAAAAGAAAGAAATATCCTAAGTTAGAATGCATTAAAAAAATAGATTTAGGAAATGCTGGTACAGGTAGACAATTACGAATTGCGAGATACAACGGAAAATCATATTTATTATTTGCCCAGCATCAAAAAAGATATATTAGAGATTCATTTGCCCACCTATCATCTATGAGTTTATTTGAATATGAAAGTGGTAAGCTTTTATGGACTATTGGTGAGCCTAATAATTCATTTGATAATACAATGATTTCATGTGATTTACCATTTCAAATTGCTGATATAGATAATGATGGAAAATTAGAAATTATTTATGCTAGAAACTTCATGGTTAATATCATTGATATGCTCAGCGGTAAATTAAAAAAATCAATGAAAACACCTATTATTCAAGGTGATCCTAATGTTAAAAATGAGCCTTTTTATAGATTAAATGTCGATGCTATAAGAGTGGCTGATTTTGAAGGATTAGGTTATCAGGGTGATTTTATCATTAAGGATAGATATCAAAATGTATGGGCATTCTCATATAAGAATGATTTTAAGGAATTATTTAGATATAATCATAAAAATACTGGTCATTTCCCATATGTATTTGATTATGATAATGATGGTAGAGACGAGCTATTAATTGGTTATGATTTAATTAATTCAGATGGTAAGATGATTTGGAGCTTACCAATGAATAGTGATCATACTGATGAAATAATCTATACTAAGCTATCCAAGGATAGTGAAGAAAAATTCATACTGGCATCTGGTAATGAGGGTATGAATATCATCAATAGAGATGGTACAATCTTTAAGCATAATGAGATAGGACATGCTCAGCGCATTAGTGTTGCTAAATATGATTTAAAAGAAAAAGGCCTTCAAATTATGGCAACTGCCTTTTGGGGTAGTGATGGTATTGTATGTATTTATGATTCAAATGGAGAGCTATTGAAACAAATGGAGGTAGGAGGTAATGGTAGTGTCATTACTCCTATAATGTATGATGGTATAAATACATTAGCATTATTACATGCAGGTATAAATGGTGGCCTAATAGATTCGGATTTAGATAGAGTTGTTTTATTTCCTGATGATGAACATCCATTTACATCATCTGAGGTTTATGATATTGATGATGATGGAATAGATGAAATATTATGCTGGAATTTAAATGAGCTTTGGGTATATAAGGCAAAGGAATATGTAATTCCTAAAAAGAGGTATAGAAAATATCCATCTAATTCATTCTCAAATTATCGCGGTGAGTATTTAATTTCAGAAGATGATTTATAGGTTTATATTCTTGAAATTAAGTGATTTATCGTATATAATAGAAAAAAATTTTGTTTGGAGGTATTTAACGTGAAAAAATTTGTTAAAATTTTATCACTTATAGCTATAGTATTTGTTATGACATTAAGCTTAGCATCTTGTTCATACAATTTCTTTAGTGAATATAATGGTCAAGGAGCTGAGATAAGCACTGATGATATTAAGTATTCCTTTGAGGTACTAGACGCTGATCAGGTAAAGACTTATAAGGATGATAAGAAGAGCTTTGTATTATTCATTGGTACTCATACAAAGGAAACTTGTGTAAATCAGGTTAAGAAGATTTGTGAGGAAGCTACTAATATTAATTATGATGGTATTTTCCTATATGTAGATGTTACAGATGCTTTATCATCATTATCTTTACATAAGGAATATGTTGAAAAGCTTGGTGTTAAGGAAATCGATGATTCAACTTATGGATTAGTTGCTGCATGCTACGACAACGGAAGTGTTAAGTGGGATACATCTAATACTTCAAGATATGAAAAGATGTTAACTAAGTTTACATCTACATCTGATAATGTTTCTAGCGGTATTTCATTCCGTGCTATTACAGATTACGTAAAAGAGAATTATTATTTAAAAACAATTAATGATTTATAGGATTCATGGACTACCTTTGAGGTAGTCCTTTATTATTATAATAATAAACAAAAAGTTGTTGTTTGTGTACAAAAAACACTTGTTTTAAATATTTAATCAGTATATAATCATAATTGACTTTTATTTTGGAGGTATTTTGTTATGTTTCATAGTACAAGAGGAACAAAAGAAGTCTCAAGTCCAGAGGCAATTTTAAATGGACTAGCAGATGATGGTGGATTATATGTTTTAGATTTTATGCCATCTATTAATTATAAGGAATTAATTAATGATAATTATCAAACTATCGCAGCTAAGATCTTAAATGCATTCTTCCCTGAATTTTCTTATGATGAAATTAAGAAGGAAATTGACGAGGCTTATGCAACATTTGATATTAAAGAGGTAGTTGAATTACATAAATGTGATAATGCTTATTTCCTAGAATTATTCCATGGCCCTACTTTAGCATTTAAGGATTTAGCTTTAGTAGTTTTACCTAGATTAATGAAGCTTTCTAAGAAGAAGCTAGGCTATAAGAAGAATATCACTATTTTAACTGCGACATCTGGTGATACTGGTGGAGCTGCCTTAAATGGATTTACTCCAGTACCTGGTATGTCTATTGTAGTATTATATCCTAATGGTGGTGTATCTCCTGTTCAAGAGGCACAAATGTGCTCATTTAAGGGTGATAATGCCGCAGTTTTAGCAATCAATGGTAACTTCGATGATTGCCAAAACTTTGTTAAGGATTTCTTTAACACTCATAAGGATTTATCTATTTCTAGTGCTAACTCAATTAATATTGCTAGATTAGTACCACAGGTAGTTTATTATTTCTATTCATATATTGATTTATTAAGAAAGAGAGAAATTAAGGCTGGAGAGGAAATTACATTCTGTGTTCCAACTGGTAATTTCGGTAATATTTTAGCTGGCTTCTTAGCTAAGAAGACTGGCCTTCCTATTAAGAACTTAATTTGTGCATCAAATAAGAATAATGTATTAACTGAATATTTCTTAACTGGTAAGTATAATAAGAATAGACCATTCTTTAAGACTAATTCACCATCTATGGATATTTTAATTTCTTCAAATTTAGAAAGATTTATTTATTATGCATCTATGAATGATACTGATAAGACTTCTAAGCTAATGAAGAGCTTAAAGGAAAATGGCGAATATACATTTAAGAATCCATACGATTATTTCTATGCATATTCAACTAATGAGGAAGAAACATTAAATGTAATTAAGAATGTTTATAACAAATATAATTATTTAGTTGATCCTCATACTGCATGTAGCTACAATGCATATTCAATTTATGCAAAGGAAACTAAGAATAGTGAAAAGGTTGTAGTTGTATCTACAGCTTCACCATTTAAGTTCCCTCAATCTGTTTTAGCCGCATTTGATGTTAAGGCAGATGAATCATTAGAATCTGTAAAGGTATTAAGTGATAAATTTGGTATTGCAATTCCTAAGGTTTTAAACTATCCAGCTGTTAATCGTGATGTAGTTGAATTAATGGATGCAAATTCTGTAGTTGAAGGTAAGATAAAATGTTTTCAGTCAAAGTAAACGCAACGTCAGCTAATTTATGCGTTGGATTTGATGTTTTAGGCTTAGCACTAGATATTAAAAATGTTTTTACTTTTGAAAAGACTGATGATTTTGAATTTACTGGCTTTGAAAAGAAGTATTGTGATATTAAGCATAATTTAGTATATGATTCATATATTAGGGTATTTGAAATATTAAATAAAAAGCCTATTCCTGTAAGAATTGGCTTTAGTGGGGATATTCCTGTATCTAGAGGATTAGGATCATCATCTAGCTTAATTGTTGGTGGTGTATTCGCTGCTAATCATATTTTAGGAGAGCCTTTATCTATTAATGAGTGCTTCGACATTTGTGCTAAGATAGAGGGACATCCTGATAATGTCGCCCCTGCAATTTATGGAGGACTTGTTGCTTCATATAAGATAGGAGATAAATATTATCCAAATTTATATCATATATCAGATAAATTAAAATTTGTTACTATTATCCCACCATTTGAGCTATCTACTGAAATGGCACGTGGTGTATTACCACATGAATTAGCTTATAAGGATATAGTAAATAATTTATCTAGAATTGTTAATATTCCAAGAGCCTTTGGCGATGGAGATTTAAAGCTAATCAATAATTTATTTGATGATAGATTACATGAGCCTTATAGAGGGAAGCTTATTAAGGGCTTTGATGAAATAAAGAAGGTATGTAATTCAAATGATGTTGCCTTATGCATTTCAGGGTCTGGCTCAACAATGCTTGCAATATCATATGATTATAATATTTTAAATGAATTAAAGAAATTTGGCTATGAGCTTAGAACTCCAAGTGTAGGTACTGGAGTTATTATCGAGGAGGAATAGTATGACAAATGATGAATATTATGTTATCCATAAAAATGTATTGCCAGACTATTTCGAGAAGGTAATTCAAATAAAGGATTTGATTTCAAGTGGTGCTAATGTAAGTGAGGCTTGTAAGGAAATAGGTCTTTCACGTTCTACATTTTATAAATATAAGGACCATGTAAATCGTCCTTCAACTAAGATTGGTAAAAGAGTAATCCTAAACTTTAAGGTTAAGGATGAGCCAGGTACATTATCAACTATTTTAAATGAGGTTGCTGATAGAAAGGCTAATATTCTAGCAATCAATCAAGAGGTACCTGTACATAATATTGCATTTATTACAATGACTATTTCAGTAAATAATATGGAAATATCTATTCAACAATTAGTTAATGAATTAAAGAATGGAACAAATGTAATTGATGTTTTATTATTAGCCGTTGAATAAGAAACGGCAATTTGATATAATTTTATTACGGAGGAAACAAAAAATGGATGTATTTGAGGAAGTAAAAAAGATTATTGTTTCAGAATTAAATTGTAAGCCTGAACAAGTAACACTAGATGTAAATTTAAAGGATGATTTAGGTGCCGATTCTATCGACGCTGTACAAATCGTTATGGATATTGAAGATACATTTGGTATAACTGTTGATGAAGACAATGCTCAATCAATGCTAACTGTTAAGAATATTGTAGAATACATTGAGGCAAATACAAAATAAATGATAGGGCTATTGAATAGCCCTTTTGTTTTGGAAAGGAGTGGCCATTATGAATGATGCTTATAAGAAATGGCAAGAAGATAAAAATTTCATAATTGATAATGACCACCTAAAGGAAAAAAGCTATATTTTTTCTTCCTTTCCTACTGCGAATAAATATGGCTTTCAAACAGGTAATATAAGACCTTTATTATATGGTGATGTGCTTGCCCGTTATGAAAGATTATTAAATAAAAATGTTTTATATCCTGTAGGATTTAATACATTAGCTGAATCATCATTTATTGAATCTAGAAAGTCAGCAAATGTATTAAATGATAATTTAGCTAAAACATTCCTTAATCAAATGCTAAAGCTTGGTATTGGTGTTAATGACCAAAAGATTATGGATATGCGTCATGATGAATATTTATCTAATTTACAATTGGATTTTATTGAATTATATGATAGAGGATATATTGAATATAAAAATACTATAGGCTATCAGGATAATAAATCTAAGAAGATTTATGATTATATGGTTAGACCAGAAGATTCTACAAAAATTCAATTAAAGGGATTTGTATTAAAATGTGGTTCTGTAATTGATGATGTTATGAAGAATATCAATCAATTAAATATAGAAGAGGATATTAAGGAAAGGCTTATTAATGCCTTCGATGGAAGAGATACATTACTAATTGAGCTTGAAACATCAATAGGTACTAAATTAAATATTTCCTTTGAGAATCCTTGGATGATTGGTGGAGTAACATACATCCTATTAAATCCTGATTTTATTGATGTTATGCCACTATGTGATCCTAATGAGGTTTTAAATATAAAATCATATATTGAAAAGAAGGATCAGCTATATGTATATTCAGGTAATTATTGTACAAATCCTTTAACAGGCAATAAGATACCTATTTTAATTTCTGATATGAATAATGGCCCAGTTTATGCAGGTAATCCATTCATTAATTCTGATGATAGATTATTCGCAACAAATGAAGGCTTTGAGGTAATTGATATATTAGATGAGGATGGATTATTAATTAATTCAGATTTTTTAAATGGAATGATTGAAAAGGAAGCTAATCTAGCTATTACTCTAGCATTTACAGATGGTGGATTAGCTCAATCTAAAAAGGAATATTTCCATAAGGATATATTATTATCATCTACAGATCCCTTTGGAGCTTTATTCCCATTTTTAAATGACGATGGTAAGCTTTATTCATTAAGAGATTTTTTACCACTATCATTTTCAGTTCAATTTAGACCAATTCTAAATGAAAAATGTGATGTTCCTGGCTCTATTATGAGTGGAACTATTAATTCGTTATTTACTATTGGTATGGCTCCTATCCTAGCTATTTTATATGATGAGATAGGTTCTAATGAATCTATGTTTTCTAAAATAGCAATAGATGAGTTTATTGATTGGGGAGAAATCAAAGAGCTTTCTGTAAGTGAGGATATTATTTATGCTGGTATATTAATGCCTATAATCATAAATAATATAATTAGAAGAGAGGCTCCATTTACTCCAAGGCTTATTAAGAATGTAAAAATAATTAAGGATACATATGATAAGAATCATAATAACATAAAAAGATCTAACAATAATATGCTAGATTTTGACTCATTATGTGAAAGCTATTCACCAGACTCTATAAGAGCCTATTTTATGATGGGTAAAATAGATGATGATTTTATTTATGATGAGGATACATTAGAGGAAATAAATGAATTTATTAAAAAGATATCTATTACTGTATTAAATCCTACATATGTATCAGAAAACAAATTAGATTATGAATTCTTTAATTTAGAGAATAAATCTAAGATGTATTTAAATGAAAATAGAGTAAGTGATTACGCTAAACTTGTATTAGAATTTAGTAATAATATTATTTTAAATAATAAATTAACAGAGGAACAGCTATTATCATATTTATCTGTTATTTATCCTTTGATGCCATATTTATCAGAGGAATCTTATAGTAGATTATTTGATTCTAAATATTCTATAATTAATGAGGGCTGGCCATGCTAGAAGAGGACTTATGAAACAAAAAATAATTTATTATAGTGATGAATTAAATGATGAATTTTCTGAAAAGAAAATAACACCTAAGGTAATAGATGGTAATTGGAAATATATTCATACAAGCCTATGGAAGAAATTTACTCATGTATTTTGGCTAAGGTTTATAATCGCTCCTATATTTTTTACTCATTCTAAATTAAAATATAGACATAAAATAATAGGAAAAGAAAAGCTTAAACCATATAAAAAATGTGGTATATTTATGTATGGTAATCATACTAATCCATTATGTGATACATATTACCCATGCTTTGTTAATGGATATAAGGATGTATATTTAATATGTAATCCTGAAAATGTGTCAGTACCTGTATTAGGACCTATAACACCATCATTAGGTGCTCTACCATTACCAGGTGATATGGAGGCCACTAAGAATTTTACAAAGGCTATTGAATATCATATAAATCATAAGAAATGTATTATGATATATCCTGAGGCACACATCTGGCCATTTTATACTAAAATTAGACCATTTAAGGATGCCTCATTTAGATATCCTATTCAATATGATACACCAGTATTTTCTATGACTAATGTATATAGAAAAAGAAGATTCTCTAAGAATCCTAAAATGATTACCTATGTTGATGGACCATTCTTTTATAATAAGGAATTATCTAAGGTAGAGGCAAGGCGTGATTTAAGAGATCAGGTTTATAATCAAATGGTTATAAGAAGTAAGGAAAATAATATTGAAATATGGAAATATATAAAGAAGGAGGAAGAAAATGATTAATATTTTATTTTGTGGAAATGATAAAGTATTTGATGGTATGATGACTACTATGCTATCAATATTTGAAAGAACTAAAACAAAAGAAGCCTTCAATATTTATATATATACAATGGATGTATCTGATATTAAGCCACAATATCTAGCATTATCTGATGATATGGCTAATTTCTTAGATAAGGTTGCTAAAACATATAACCCAGATAATAAGGTTACTAAGATAGATGTATTAGATTATTATAATAAGGAATTTAGAAATTCTCCTAATGAATCATGTTACTGCTCACCATATACATTATTAAGATTATTTGCAGATATTATTCCAAATATGCCAGATAAGCTATTATATTTAGATGCTGATTTAATGTTTAATGGTGATATAGAAAAGCTTTATAGCATTGATGTTAATAAGGTTGAATACGCAGCCGCGAATGATCATTATGGTAAATTCTTAATTAATCCTAGATATATTAATGCGGGTGTTTTATTATTTAATTTAAAGAAAATGAAGGAAACTAATTTATTAGGTAAGGCAAGAGAGCTAATTAAGAAAAAGAAGCTAACATTTGCTGATCAATCTGCGATAATTAGAAGTACTACTAAAAAGAAGTTAATATCTCAAAGATTTAATGATCAAAAATTCTTATATAAGAAAACTATTATTAGACATTTCTCTAAAAGATTATTTTGGTTACCTTATCCTCATACTGATAATATTAAGCAATGGCATGTAGATAAGGTTCATAAGGTATTTAAATATCATCAGTTTGATGATATTTATGAAATATATTTTAAATTAAAGGAAGAATTTGAAAAGAGCATTTCATAATTGAAATGCTCCTAATTCTTTTTATAATAGATACCTTGGTATAATTTATTATTTCTCATATATTTATCGATATCATTCATTACTGTCATTTTCTTAATCGTCCATCTTGGCTCAATTAAATCATCTATTACTGCATCAGCGGCTAGTCTATGAATAATGATATCATCTCTTAAATTACATATTTGCTTAACTGTGTATTCTACATATTCTTCCTTAGTTAATATGTGGAATTTTTCTTTTTTATATTCTTCATATAATTTAGTATTATTTAAAAGAAGTAGTGAGTGAAATTTAATACCTTGAATATCTAAGCTATTAATAAAATTAATAGTATTTAAATTATCCTCTAATGTCTCATTAGGTAAGCCTGTAATTACATGAACTATTATTTCTATATTTTCTTTTCTTAATAGATTAACAGAATCTATAAATTCTTCAGTAGTCATACATCTATTAATTCTTTTAGAGGTTTCCTCATTTGATGTTTGAAGACCTAACTCTACCTGAACATGAGTTCTTTTATTTAATTCACCTAAATAGGAAGCAATTTCCTTTGTTATACAATCTCCTCTAGTAGCGATTGAAATACCTATTGTTTTTTCTGGTATTACATTTAAAGCTTCCTCATATTTTTCTTTTAATATATCTAGATTAGCATAGGTGTTAGAATATGCTTGAAAATATGGCATATATAAAATATTAGGCCATTTATTTTCCATTATTTCTTTTATTTCTAGAAATTGTTCCTTAATTGGTTTTTTAATATTTCCAGCATTTTCGCCAGAACCTTGATTTGAGCAGAAGGTACAGCCACCTATTCCCTTAGAGCCATCTCTATTAGGGCAGGTAAAGCCACCATTTAATGGAATCTTAGCTATCTTGGCATTATAATGCTTTTTATTATATTCATTTAAGGAATTATAGGGCTTATCCTTAGTAAAATAATTCAATTCAATCACCAATATTATTATAATATTTTTTAAAATATTTTTATGAAAAATATATAAATTATTAAATAACTTTAAAGTATATAAAATAAAAACTTTTTTTGGTATAATAAAAACATAGTTTTTACATGGAGGTGGATTATGAAGATTTTATATAGAATCATGGATATTTTTTGTCATCCATCTCGCATAGTATTTTATTATAAGGATAAGATTTATGTTCTTATAATCCATCTATTAGCATTCGCCGCTATGGCTGTTGGAGTAACCGCGGCATTATCATATACTGATTATTATATTTCAAGAGAAGACGGTGAGGCCTTCTCTAAGGCTATCTTTGAGTCAAAGCAGGTAGCTGAAATTGAATATAATGATTATAAGCTATCTGGAGAACAGGCAACTATTTCTGCAGGTGTGTTTAGAATTTATTTTAATATGGAACAGCCTACAACATATTCTAGTAGTGAATTTGTTGTAGTATTAGGTCAAGAGAAGGCTCGTGGCTATAGTGGTACTAAGCTTGTTTATGAAATGGAATATAAGAATTTAAGCTCAAATTATAGCTTTAAGCTATCTGATCTAAAGAGTGGTAAAAATGAAAAGGAAATAGAGTTTGTGGATTTTATTTCTGTCTATTTAAGAGGCTTTGAGCATGAATATGCCACACAAACATTTTTAGGTGGTCTACGACTTATATTAGAATTCTATGGTATTTTACTAATTGCGATGTTTATATTTACATATTTAATAAATCCAACAATTAAGTTTGAGGTTAGAGCTAGATTAATGATATATGATAGCTTAATTTTCTTCTTTATCTTTAGTCTTGCCTTCATATTTAATGTTGAATTCCTAGAATATTTAGCATTTGCCATAGCGTTATTTTATTCATCTATAACATTTAGACATATTATAAGAATTAATAAGAATGGGAAGTAATATCAATGTATTTAAGAGAAATGCTATTGAATAGTGGGCTTATCGATTCTAATAAGCTATTAGAATTAGAATGCACATTAAAGAAGTATAGTAAGAGAATAAATATTAATATTAAATTAGATAATAGCTTAAGCTTTAGCGATTATGTTAAATTTTTAGATACTATTAAGTCATTTTTAAAGCCACTAAATTGTGGTATTTTTATTGATGTCAAATATAATAATATGACTTTATCATTAGATGAATTAAATGAATATACTCATAATATCTTAAATTCATTAGAGGAATCATATCCAAGAATTAAGGCATTAACTAATGATGAGCCAGTTATTGATGATAAATCTATTTCATTTGTTGTTGCGTGTGACGCGAGAGGACTAGATGATTTAATTAATCTTGTTAGAGATGAATTTGATTCATATGGATTAAAGTATGAAATAAATTTAAAATATAACGAAAATGAATCTATTGAAAATCAAATAAGAGAAATTGATAATCAAATTGAAAAGCACTTAGCTGAAATTCAAAAGGAAGCAGAAGAAATTACTAAGGCTAATAAGATTATTAATGAGGAAAAGGGTAAGTATAAGTCATATAGACCTACAGAGGTTATCCCTATTAAGTCTATACCAATGACATATGAGGAATTGGGTCAATACACATATGAAAATGGTAAGGGCGCCGTTATGATTGAAGGATATATCTTCGGTGAGGTTGATATGAGAGTTATGACTAGAGGTAAAAGTGCTGGTCTATTAACTATTAAGGTTACTGATGAAACAGATTCAATTCTAGTTAAGAAATGGTGTAGAAGTGAAACTGAAAGAGATACATTCGTTGATTCATTGAAGGCAGGCTCTACAGTTAGAGTTGTTGGTAATTTAGAATACGATGCGTATGCTAAGGCTATTATTGTTTCAGCTAATAGTATTGAGATAACTGGTAAGCATACTGATGAGGTTATTGTAGATAATAATGAAGAAAAGCGTGTAGAGCTACATTTACATACAAAGATGAGTGCGCTAGATGGTGTAACTGACGCTGGTGATTATGTAAAGGCTGCGGTAGCTTGGGGCTGGAAGGGTATTGCCCTAACAGACTTAAATGGTGTTTACGCCATTCCTGATATTGAGCATGCCGTTAAAGGATTAGGTGATAAGGCAGCTGACTTTAAGCCTATCTATGGTACTGAGCTATCATTTGTTGATGATACTAAATTCTTTATTACATTTGATGAAAGAGATATTAATTTAAAGGAAGCTACATATGTTGTTTATGATATTGAAACAACAGGCTTTTCTCAGGAATATGATAGAATCATTGAAATTGCCGCTCATAAGGTTAGAGGCGGAATTATCGTTGATGAATTTGAGGTATTTGTAAATCCTGAAATGCCTATTCCTGCAAAGATTACAGCATTAACATCTATTACTGATGAGGATGTTAAGAATGCTGAAACTATCGATAAGGTAATTCCTAAGTTTATGGAATTCGCTAAGGATTCTATTTTAGTAGCTCATAATGCTAAATTCGACGTTGGTATGGTTTATGCTAATATTAAGAGATTAGGTATGAATTATGAAGAGCTACCTGTAATCGATACCTTAAATTTATTCCGTGCTGGATATTCTAATGAGGTTAAAACATTTGGTTTAAAATCATTATCTAAATACTTTAAGGTTAAGCAGGAGCAGCACCATAGAGCAACAGATGACACTAGAGTAACTGCACTTTGCTTCATTCAAATGCTAAATGATTTATATTCTAAGGGAATTGTAAATTATAAGGATATTAATTCTACAATTGATCCTAATGAGCATTGGAAGCATTTAATTACAAAGGAATCACATATTACATTCCTAGCTAAGAATAAGAGTGGTAATAAGAATCTATATAAATTAGTATCAGATGCCCTAACAGTTCATATGTATAAGGGTGATGCTAAAGCATTAAGATCCGTTATTGAAAAATATAGAGAGGGTCTATTAGTTGGTTCTTCATCATCTAATGGCGAGGTTTGGACACTTGCTTCAACAAGAAGTGAGGAAGAAACATTAGAGGCTATGTCTTATTATGATTATATTGAGGTTTCTCCTCCATCTTGCTACTCACATTTATATGAGGATTATGCAGAGGGTAAGGATGCTATTATAGATATCATAAAGAAGATTATTAGATTAGCTAAGTCAATTAATAAGCCAGTTGTTGCAACATCTGATTGTTATTATTTAAGACATTCAGAAAAGAAATATAGAGAAATATTAATTGCATCTCCTAAGCTAGGTGGAGGTCAGCATGATTTAGCAACTGCTAAAATCATTCCTAATAACCACCTAAGAACTACTACAGAGATGCTAGAGGAATTTAATTTCTTAGATAAGGATTTAGCACATGAAATTGTAATTGAAAATCCTAATAAGATTTTAGATATGGTAGAAAAGTTTGATGCCTTCTCACCTGATATGTTCGCTCCAAGAGATGATCAATTTAAGGATAATCCTGTTGTTAATTATGTAAAATCAATTAATGAGGAATCAAGAAGAATTGTAAATGAGCATGTTACTGCAACATATGGTGATAAGCCTCATCCAATTATTCTAAAGAGAGTAGAAAGAGAATTAAATTCAATTATATCTTCAGGATATATGTCAGTTTATTATATTTCTCACCTATTAGTTAAAAAGTCACTAGATGATGGATATCTAGTAGGCTCAAGAGGATCAGTAGGCTCATCATTAGTAGCGACTATGATGGATATTACTGAGGTTAATCCATTAAAGCCACATTATGTTTGTAAAAAATGTAAATTCCATACATTTAAAATGACTAAGGAAGAATTAGCTGAATATGGCTTAACTGATTTAGAGGCACCTTTCCAGGAAAAGCTTCAAAGTGTTGATTCAGGCTTTGACCTAGATGATGCAGTATGCCCAGTTTGTGGCGAAAAGCTTTCTAAGAATGGTCAGGATATTCCGTTTGAAACATTCCTAGGCTTTGAGGGAGATAAGACACCAGATATCGACTTAAACTTCTCTGGTGAATATCAGGCTAAGGCCCATGAATATATTAGAACAGTATTTGGTAATGATAATGCCTTCCGTGGTGGTACTGTAGCCACAATAGCTGATAAGGTAGGCTTTGGCTATGTTAAGGGCTATTGTGAAAAGAAAAATATCACATTAAGAGAATGTGAAATTGAAAGATTAGCAACTCATCTAGATGGTGTAAGAAGATCTACAGGACAGCACCCAGGTGGTATCGTTGTAGTTCCTAATTATGTAGATATTTATGATGTTACTCCATTCCAGTATCCAGCAGATGATACTGAATCAGTATGGAGAACAACACATTATGATTATCATAAGTTTGAAGCAAACCTATTAAAGTTTGATATTCTAGGACACGATGATCCTACTATTATTAGATATTTAATGAACTATGTTCATGATCATCAGGATGAATTCCCATTTACAAGAGCACAGGATATCCCACTAGATGATAGAGAGGTATTACAGCTATTTGAGGGAACTGAGGTAATTGGTGTTACTAAGGAGGAGCTAGGCTGCGAGGTCGCATCCTTTGGTGTTCCTGAATATGGTACTAGATTCGTTCAAAACATGCTAGTTGAAACAAAGCCTAAGACATTTGCTCAGCTAGTTAAGATTTCAGGTCTTTCTCATGGTACAGACGTATGGAGTACAAATGCTCAGGATTTAGTAAATGGTAAGACTGAATTTGGTGAAATTCCATTTGCACAGGTTATAGGATGTCGTGACGATATCATGGTTGACCTAATGAAATATCTAGCCCCTAAGGATGCCTTTGATATTATGGAATTCGTAAGAAAGGGTAAGCTTTATAAGGGTGGAGCTGATAAATGGGCTAAGTATTCAGCTAAGATGAAGGAGGCAGGAGTACCAGATTGGTATATCTTCTCATGCTCAAAGATTAAGTACATGTTCCCTAAGGCTCATGCTATTGCCTACGTTATGATGGCATTACGTATTGCTTGGTTTAAGGTTCATTATCCTAAGCTATTCTATAGTGCTTGGCTATCTAAGAGAGCTAAGGGCTATTCTGTACAAGCATTCCTTGGTGGTCCTCAGGCGATAAGAGCTAAGATTGAAGAAATTAAATCAAAGGGTAGTACAACAGCTACAGACGATGATTTAATTACTGCACTTCAAATCGCGCTTGAAATGACATTAAGAGGAATTAGATTCCTACCAGTTGATATTAATAAATCATCTGCCACTGTATTTGAAATAGAAGGAGATAATTTAAGAATACCTTTCGTTGCCGTAGATAAGCTTGGTGAAAATGCCGCTTTAAATATCGTTCAGGCAAGAGAGGAAAGACCATTCTCATCTATTAAGGATGCTATTAAGCGTGGTAAGATTAATAATACTATTGCAGATATGTTTAGAGAAAACAGATTCTTTGCTGGCTTACCAGAGGATGATGTTGAAAAAACAGAAGGATTATTTGCATTCATGTAAGAAGAGACCAACAATCTCTTCTTTTTGGTATTTTGTGTGATTTTGTCAATAATACTTTTTTGTTATCTATTTTATGCTATAATATTTTTGGTAAATAAAGGAGGCAAAAGATGAGAACAAATTTATTTGACAAAATAGATACTTCATCAAGCTACTATGATGAGGTAGATAGAGCTTCTGTAAAAGGTATTATTTTTAAGACAGTAATTTTATTATTATTAGCAGTTACATCAGCTACTATGCTATTTATATTCTTACCTGAAATGCTAAATGATGAAAGTAAGATTATACCATTCTATGCTTTATTAATTGTATCTTCAATTATTGCATTAATTTGTGGTATAGCTGGTAGATTTGAAACAAGAGCTACAAAATATTTAGCAGTTATTTATGCACTTGCTGAAGGTATAACAGTTGGTTTCTTAACTAGACTAGTAGAATATTATGTTCCTGGTGCTGGTATTATGGCCTTATCAGCAACATTTGCAATCTTCGCAGTTGTATTAATTTTATATTCAGTTGGTATTCTAAGAGCTACATCTAGATTAATGGGTATCTTTATCGCAGTAATGATTGGTGCGTTATTATTATCAATAACATCATTAGTTGCTTGGTTCTTTGTTACAGATCATACATATTTCATAATTTGTATCGCAGTAGAGGTAGTGTTATTAATTGAGGGTGTAATATCATTAGTATTTAATTTTGCTGAGGCAGATGCTGTTATTAAGGCTGGCTGCTCAAAGAATGCTGAATGGTGTGTATCACTAGGATTATCAATTAGCTTAATTTTCATTTATATTGATATTTTAAGATTAATCTTCTATATTGCTGCTGCTAATAGAAATTAATAAAAATAGGATAGCTTCATGCTATCCTTTAAATTTGTCTAAGGAGTCTTTATGTCAAATTATATTTTTGATGTTGATGGCACATTATTAGATTCATATGGTGGTATATTAGAATCTGTAATGGATGTCATAAAATTAAATAATTATAATATGAATTCTAAGGATGCCTTAGATTTTATATTAAAATATGCAGTCTTTGATTTATTCTATAAAATAGAAAAAGAAACTAATATTCCTTTTGATAAGGTGCTAGAGGAATATAAGAAATCTAGGTTAAGAACTCAGGATAATTATGCTATTATGCCTAATTGTAAGAAAATGCTTAATGAGCTTAAGAATAATGGTGCTAAATTATTTATTTTCACTCATAAGGGTGAAGCAATTAACCATATAGTAGAAAATGATTTTAAGGGCATTTTTATTGATGTAATTCATGCCTTTGGTCATGATTTTAAAAGAAAGCCTAGTAGCTATTCAATAGATTATTTAGTAAACAAATATGATCTAGATAGAGATGATACCTATTATGTAGGAGATAGACCTATCGATATTGAATGTGCTTATAATAGTAATATTAAATCTATTTTCTATAATGAAAAAAATATAGGCCTAAAATATAAGCCTACATATAGAATAAATGATTTAATTGAAATAGTAGATATAGAAAAGAAATAAGCTCCATGTGGAGCTTTTTCTAACCCTTATAAATGAAATATCTCTTTCCGGCTTTAATAACATTAACCTCTTCAACATTAGAATCAAGATTAATGATTGTGCCATTTCTTTCATATTCAACACCTTCAACGATAGAAGTAACCTTACCTTCCTCAGTAGATGTTACATAATATGCCTTATTATCCTTACTGTTAATAATAACTGAATATTTCTTTATTTCCTTTTCACCAAATACAAGTAATTGGCTATCATTTATAAAATTACCATGAAGTGATTGAGCAAATGTAGCATCCTTTTCATAACAAGTAAATGCGATATTTGCATTATTATATGAACTTTCAATTTTTGATTCTAAAACAGCATTATTTACAGATGCCTTAGCCTTATTAAAGAATTTTGAAAATCCATTTTCCTTTTTTTCTTTCTTTTCGCTTTTTTCGCCATCCTCAACTACTTCGGCGTCAATAGCTTCCTTTTTTTCTTTCTCGTTCATTACATTTTTCCTCCAAAATTGTACTAATAATTATAACATGTGAATTGTTAATCTTCTATATTGAAAATGCATTTTCATAAAATTGGCTTTATTTACTTTGTATAGTAAAAGAGTTATAATTATTAATAGTTTATGGAGGTTTAATTAAGATGATTTTTGATGATTTACAAAAGGCTAATATCCAAACAATGAAGGATCATGACAAGGTAGCTCATGAGGTTATTTCATTAGTATTTGGTAAGGCTAAGAATACTGCAATTGACAAGGGCTATGAGGATAGAAAGCTTCCAGATGCTGAATGCTTACAGCTTATCCAAAAGTTCATTAAGGAATTAGAGGAGGAGAAGCTAAGCTTTGAAAAGGCTGGTAGAGCAGAAACAGTTGAAAAGCTAGCTACTCAACAAAAGATTTTAAGTGCTTATTTACCAAAGCAAATGACTGAGGATGAAATAAGAGCTGAAATTGCTAAGCTAGATGATAAGAAGGTACCTTCAGTAATGAAGCATTTTAAGGCTAATTTTGCTGGCAAATGTGATATGGGCCTAGTATCTAAGGTATGCAAGGAATTTAATTAAAAACAGGAATTTCCTGTTTTTTCTTTTCATTAACTTTTAATTGTTTAAAAATTATTATATAATTTTAAACACGGGGGATTCATATATGGAAAAGATTAGTTTAAAAGCAAATGATGGATTAGTACTATCATGTCTATATAATAAAGCTTTAAAGCCTATTGGTATTGTTCAAATTGTTCATGGAATGATTGAGCATAAGGAAAGATATGAAGACTTTATTAATTTTTTAAGTCAAAATGGTTATACAGTAATTATTTCTGATTTAAGAGGACATGGTGAATCTATTAATGATGAATATAAGCTAGGTCATATTGGAACTATTGAGCAAATGGTTGATGACCAAATGGTAGTTACTGAATATGTAAAGAAAAAGAATCCTCATTTACCACTTTATATGTTCGCTCATTCAATGGGCTCATTGATTGGAAGAATGTATATTGAGCATCATGATGATGAATTAAAGAAGCTAATATTATCAGGTACTGTAGGCCGTCCATTTGGTGTAGAACTTGCGGTAATGATTGCTAATATGAATTCTAAGGGAAAGAAGCAATATAAGGCTTCTAAGACATTATGGAAATTTAGTAATGGTATGTCAAAGGATCCATCATTAGATTGGTTAAGCTATAATAAGGAAAATATTGAAAGATATAGCAAGGATCCACTTTGTAATATTACGTTTGATAATCATTCATATCAAACATTATTTAAGATGGTTCATTATACTGCTAAAAGAAAGAGATATGAATGTAAAAATCCATTACTTGAAATAAGAAGTGTTTCAGGCTTAGATGATAGAACTACATTAGGAACTGATGGTGTTAAAAGAACATTAAAGTATTTAATGATGGCAGGATACCAGAAGCTATCATTTATTGAATATCCTAATATGAAGCATGAAATACTGCAAGAGGATAATAAGGAAGAAGTTTATAATGATGTTATAAAATTCTATGGTGAGGAATAATGTATTGTAGTAAATGTGGTAATGTCCTAGAAAAGAAATTTTTAGAAAAAGAAGGTATGATTAATTTTTGTTCTTCTTGTAATGAATATGTTTTTGATAGGACTAATGTTGCCGTAAGTATGATTATATTAAATCCAGATGAGACTAAGATGCTATTTATTAAGCAATATGGTAAGGATAAATTCATATTAGTTGCTGGATATACAAATCCTGGTGAATCCTTAGAGCATACTGTCTATAGAGAAATGGGAGAAGAAATTGGAAGATACCCTAAATCTATAGAATTTAATATGTCTAAGTATTTCGCTCCATCAAATACATTAATTTCAAATTTCATTTGTAAGCTAACATCAATGGATATTTTCCCTAATGAGGAAATAGATTATTATGAATGGATTCCTCTTGAGGAAGCAAATGAAAAAATAGCTCAAGCTAGACTAGCAAGAGAATTTGTTAAGGAATTTTTCAATAAGAGAAAAAAATTAAATTAAAACTTTTGTTTTAGGCTCTTTATATGTTAAAATTGAATTAGTGGTACATGGTACCAATCCGATTACATTAAATAAATATGAAAGGAGAGGGCATTATAACTGCTCGACTTGTGAGATGATATTACAAAAGGAAATCCAGGTTAATGCCTACTTTGATACTGATTATAATGATCCAGCATCAGTGGCAGTAATGGAAGAGTATTCAAAAATTGAAAAGGTATATCGTTATGCATTAAGAGAAATGTGTGCAAAGCTAGAAAATCTAGATGATTATTGTAGTGTAAGCTTATCACATAATCCTATTCATAATATTGAGTCTAGAATAAAAACAAAGAAATCTATTATTGAAAAGATTCATAGACGTGGATATCCGGTTACAATTAGAACCCTAAAGGATTTAATTTATGATATAGCAGGTGTTAGAGTTGTATGTAATTATATCGATGATATCGATGTTATCATTGAGCTTTTGATGCAACAAAAGAATCTAAGAATTAGATTAAGAAAGGATTATATATCTAATCCTAAGCCTACTGGATATAGAAGTGTTCATATTGTTTTTGAAAAGCAAATGTTTTTAGAGGATGAAGAAATATGGACTCCTATTGAAATCCAATTTAGAACAATCGCAATGGATATGTGGGCATCGCTTGAGCATGAATTAAGATATAAATCTAAAATGGAATTATCAGATGATGATAAGAAAAAGCTTAAGGAATATGCCGATAAGCTTTATGAAATAGATGTCGCTATGCAAAAGATGTATAACGAGAATACAAAGGGAGAAAATTAGAAATGTTTAATTATGATGAAATGGCTAAACTATATAGTAAGCGTGGAGCTACTATACCAAAGCCAGAAATGATTAAAACACCAGAACAAATAGAAGGTATTAGAGAAGCAGGTAGAATCAATACATTAGTATTAGATGAGGTTGCAAAGCATATTAAGGCAGGTATGACAACTAATGAGATTAATACAATTGTTCATAATAAGACAATTGAATTAGGTGGAATACCAGCACCACTTAATTATGAGGGCTTCCCTAAGAGTGTTTGTACATCAGTTAATGATCAGGTATGCCATGGTATTCCTGATGATACTGTATTAAAGGATGGAGATATCATCAATGTCGATTGTACTACTATAGTAAATGGCTATTATGGTGATGCATCTCGTATGTTCTTAATTGGTAATGTTGATGAGGCTGGTAAATTCTTAGTTAAGACAACTAAGGAGGCATTAGATTTATGCTTAGAAAAGATTAAGCCTTATGATAGATTAAGAGACATAGGATATTATATTGAAAAATATTGTAAGGAAAGAGGCTTCTCTGTTGTTCATGAGGTTGGTGGACATGGAGTTGGTGTTGATTTCCATGAAGACCCATTTGTTTTCCATTATGGTAAGAAGGGTACAGGTATGGTTTTATTCCCAGGTATGATTTTTACAATTGAACCAATGGTTAATGAAGGAACAAGACATATTTTCTTAGACGCTGAAAATAATTGGACTATCTATACAGATGATGGTGGTAGATCTGCCCAATGGGAATATACATTATTAATGACAGAGGAAGGACTAGAAATTTTGTCAAAATAGGGGATGGTAATATGAATCAGGAATTTAATCCTGACGCTTTAGCATCAATAAGAATATTAAATAGTCACGGATATTTAGCTTTTTTAGTTGGCGGAGCAGTTCGTGACTATTTTTTGAATTGTGAATCCCATGATTTTGATGTTACAACTAACGCAAGCCTAGATGAAATCTGTAATGTATTTAAGGATTATAAGCATAAAATTTATGCTAATAAGCAATGTGTTGGTGTAAGAATAAATGAAGCATTTATTGAAATAGCTACATTTAAGGGAAGTACTATTGAAGAGGATTTAGCTAATAGAGATTTTAGTATTAATTCAATTGCTTATAATCCAGATTCAGGATTTGTAGATCCTTATAATGGAATAGATGATATTAATAATAAGCTATTAAAAACTGTTAAGGAGCCTATTTTAGTGATTAGAAAGGATCCAATAAGAATCCTAAGAGCAATTAGATTTGAATGCCTATATAGCTTTAAAATGGATGATGAGCTAGAAAAGAATATTTATGAATTAGGTGAATTATTAAATTTAGTTCATCCAATGAAAATTCCTAATGAAATTAATCCTATATTAATATCAGATAAATGCTCATATTATATTAAAAAATATAAAGAAATATTTAAAATATTATTTAAGCCTTTAAATGAATGTGATGGATTCAACCAGCATTCAAGATGGCACATCTATGATGTATTTAATCATATAATGAAGGTAGTAGAATCTACTGATAATGATTTAGTATTAAGATTATCTGCCCTTTTCCATGATATTAAAAAGCCAGAATGCTTAAGAATTGATGAGGCAGGAGAAGGACATTTTCCTAATCATTATACATATTCAGCTGAATATGCTAAGGAAATATTAGAATATTATGCATATAATCATAAAATAGTTGAAAGAGTATATCATTTAGTTTTATTCCATGAAACTAGATTAGAATTAAATGATGAAATGATATTAAATTTCTTAGTTCAATTTGGAAAAGAGGATATAGATTTATTTACTAAACTACAAAAGGCTGATATGATGGGTCAAAATCCTGAATTATTATTTAGATTAGATAATTATAAGCTAATAGAAGAAAGAATTTATTATTTTATAAATAATTACAATATTGTTACCTATAATAAGCTAGCAATTAAGATTAAGGATTTAGTTGATAGAGGATATTCAGAAAAGAATGCTAAAAAGAAATTAATATCATTAGCTATTAAAGTTACTTTATATGAAATAGCTAATGATAGAAATGAATTATTAAAATTAATAAAGCATAGTGTAAAGGATTGCGTCTAGATAAAAATAGATGCAATTTTTTAATTTTTTTCAATATTTTTACATATAGTGACTCTTATTACTATATATGAGGAGGAGTATAAATATGTGTAAAGAAGAAATAGTAAAAAAAATAAAACCTGATGAGTTGAAATTTTTAGTAATAATTATATATAGAAATGCACTTTTGCTATTTTGATGGTGCAAAAATTGCACTTCAATAACAAAACAAGGTGCAAATTTTGCACTTTGGCATTGATTAAAAAGTGCAAAAAAATTATAATTTAAGTGTGAGGTGATTATCTATGACACTTAAGGAATTACGTTTATCTAAAGAATTAACACAAAATCAGGTAGCTGATTTAGTTGGGATTTCATTACGTTCTTATAAAGAGTACGAGAATGATATTAATAAAGTAAACACACTAAAATATAATTACATATATAATGAATTATCTAAATTTGATTTAATAGACGAAGAACATGGAATTCTAAAATTAGATAGCATAAAAAAAATTGTATCTAATGTTTTGAAGGATTATGATGTTGATTATTGCTATTTATTTGGTAGCTATTCAAAGAATAAGGCTAATGAGTTAAGTGACGTAGATTTACTTGTTTCAACCAATATTACAGGTATGGCATTTTTTGGTTTGGCGGAAAAATTAAGGGAATCACTTCGTAAAAAGGTTGATTTACTTAATATAGAACAGTTAGTTAATAATCAAGTGTTGCTTAACGAGATATTAAGGAACGGTATTAAAATTTATGGAAAAGAATAATCAGTTCTATCTAATTAAAACTATTAATGAGATAGATACTATATTGGAATATTCTAAAGATGTAAAAATAGAAACTTTAATAGAAAAACCAGTTATATTGGATGGAATTGTTTTTAGAATGATTCAAATGTCAGAGCACATGAATAATATTACTCAAGAATTCAAATTGGCACACCCAAATATAGATTGGATAAGTATCAAGGGTTTCAGAAATAGACTTGTGCATAACTATGGTGGTGTTGATTTAAAGTTTGTTTACAATGCAATAAATGAAGATATTCCAAATTTGAAAAAAGAATTACTAGAGTTAATTTCATAGTAATAATATTGAGCAAATTTTTAAATCAATTTGCTCTTTTTTCAATCCAAGATACTCCATATATTAATTGGTTACCAACCTAGCGGACAAAATGTATTTTATAAATTATGTCCCAAGTTGGGACACAAATATTAAAAGAATAAATATAAAAAATAAAAAGCGCCATACGACGCTTTGAATATCAGACTGGTGGACCCTTGGAGACTCGAACTCCAGACCCACTGATTAAGAGTCAGTTGCTCTACCAACTGAGCTAAGGGTCCAAAATAAAAAGGAATGTCAACATTCCTTTAATCTTATAATTACTGGTGGACCCTTGGAGACTCGAACTCCAGACCCACTGATTAAGAGTCAGTTGCTCTACCAACTGAGCTAAGGGTCCATGTATAAGATCAAAGTCATGCAAAATGCACAACTGCAATAAGGATTATACACGCCCAAAATTTCTTTGTCAACAATTATTTTATCTTTTTAAGAAATAATCTGAATGCTCGTTAAAGTAATCTGACATTATTTTTTGAATATCAGACTGTGCCTTCTCAATAGTTTCTTTTTTAGTAGATAGTTTTTCAATCTTATATGGCTCTAATATATTTAGATGTATACAAGGCTTTTTTCTTCTTAATAGCTTATATAAGCCCTTTGGCTTATGGAATGTATGAACCATAATAATTATATTATCGGCTCCATCTATAGCGAAATGGAAGGCACCAGACTTAAATTCTCTTATATGATCACAATATGGCATTAACATTGCCTCAGGGAATACTAATATATTTTTTCCTTTTCTTAATACTTCTGGAGATTCATTAACAAATCTTTTATATAATTTAAATCCAGTCGGAATAGGTACAGCTCCACCTATTCTAAAATATTTAGATACTATTCCAAATCCTAAATTAGATTGTAATGTTAATGTATATATTCTTTTAGTCCACAATGCAGTTAATATAGAAAATGCATCTAATGGGAATGTATGGTTACATACTAATATAGAAGATTTAATATATTTTTTATTTTTCTTTCCTACTACCTTATAACCCCAGGATAGCTTTTTAGGAAAGAATAATACAAATTTGGTGATTAATATCATTGTTATTTGAAAAAACCAAAAAAAGAAGCCTTTTTTATAAAGCTTATAGTCATCCTTTAATATGACCTCCTTTGGCTTAAAGCCATTGTCATATACATATTCACTATCTATTTCTTTTTGTGTTTTTTCCTTTTCCATAAAAATCACCAAGAAAATTATAACTTATTTAATCATTATATCCAAGTAGAATAATGGATATAAATATGATAAAATAAACATAGTTTATTTAAGGTAGGTAAGCAAATATATGGATAATGAGCTTATTAAAATAAGTGGTGAAATTAAAAATTACATATATGAAACTACTGAATCAATGTATAAGGTTGTAAAAATAATTTCTGATGATGAGGAAATTACTATTACAGGAGCCTTTCCTCATTTAGATGAGGGATTAGTATATGATTTTTTAGGATATTATAAGGAAAATCCTAAATATGGTAAGCAGTTCTTTGTACAATCATATTCTAAAAGTGAATCATATTCAATTGATGGATTAATTAGCTATTTATCAAGTGAAAGATTTTATGGAATAGGAGAAAGAATCGCTACTAATATAGTTAATACCCTAGGTACTGGATGTATTGATATTATTTTAAAGAATCCAGAAAGATTAGAAGAAATTAAGGGTATTACTAAGGCTAAGGCTCAAATCATTTATGATTCATTATCTAGAGGACAGGCAGAGGAACAGATATTCATAAAGCTATATAGCTATGGCTTATCATCTAAGATGGTTGGAAGGCTTTATGAAAAATATGGAACTAAGACCTTAAATATAATAGAAGAGAATCCATATATTTTAATTAGAGATATTGAAGGCTTTGGATTTAAAAGATGTGATAATTTAGCTTTGAATTTAGGCTTTAAGAAAAATGATATAAGAAGATTAAAGGCTTCAGTTAATTTTACATTATCTAATATCTGCTACAATTATGGATTTACATTCCTAACATATAAGCAATTATATAATTCAACAATTAAATTATTAAATGATCCTGACATATTAGGTAGTGATATTGATTTGGCTATCCAAGAGCTACTCGCTGATGGTGGATTAGTTAGTGAGGATGAAAGAATATATGATTATGCCCTATATAAGGCAGAAAATATAGTTAAGGATAGATTATTAAAAATTAATAAAAATACTAATAATGTTTTAAAAAGAGATGATGTGGCTCTAGCCTTAGATTATGTAGAGGAGAATTTAAATATAATCTATACTCCGATGCAAAAGGAGGCTATTATTAGTTCATTATCTAATAAGATATCTATTATTACAGGTGGTCCAGGTACTGGTAAATCTACTGTAATTAAGGGTATATTAAATACATATGCGAAGGCACATAAGCTAGATATTACATCTGATGAATTTAAATATAAGGTTATGATGGCAGCTCCAACTGGAAGAGCGGCTAAAAGAATGACTGAGGCTACAGGCTTTTACGCAACTACAATTCATAAGACATTAGGCTATTCATTAGATGGAGAATTCCAGCATAATGCCTTATCTCCATTAACTGCTAACTTATTGATCATAGATGAGGTATCTATGGTTGACATTCTTTTAGCTAAAAATTTATTTGATTCTTTATTGTCTAACTGTCAAATAATATTAGTAGGAGATTCTAATCAGCTTCCAGCTGTGGGACCTGGTAATGTATTATTAGATTTAATTAATTCTAATATTTTTAAGACCATTAAATTAAATCAAATAATGCGTCAGGCAGAGGGCTCTGATATTATTAAGCTTTCTAATATGATTTTACAAAAGAGAATTGATTATAGAATCTTTAGCGCAAAAAAAGAAGTATTTTATTATCCATACGATTCAAAGGGAATCATTGATGGAATAATTAAAATACTTGATAATTATTTAGCTAAAGGTGGAGATTTATTTAATGGTATTCAAATATTAGTACCTATGTATAATGGTGTTGCAGGTATTGATGAAATTAATAGAGTAGTTCAAGAAAAATATAATCCTAGTGAAAAGATGATTGTAAGAGATGATAAAATCTTTAAGGTTAATGATAAGGTCTTACAATTAAAAAATGATAGAGATTTAGATATCATGAATGGCGATATTGGTAAAATAATTGATATTGTTAAGGATAATGAAAAGGATTATTTGTTAATTAATTTCGATGATAGAGTATTGAAATATCCTGCCTCTAATTTAGATTCCTTACAGCTTGCCTATGCTATAAGCATTCATAAATCTCAAGGATCTGAATTTCAAAATGTAATTATGCCGATTGTTAAATCCTATAACATTATGCTTAAGCCTAAGCTTATTTATACAGGTATAACAAGAGCTAAATCAAAGGTTATCATTTTGGGTCAGGTAGAGGCATTAGATTATGCCTTATCACAAATGGATGACACTAGACAAACAACACTTGCCGTTAGATTAAATGAGGATTCTAATAAAAAGATAGTAGAAAAGATATTAGACCCTGAAATCCCATTTGATGATTTTGGTGAATATGATATGGAGGGTATTACTCCATATACATTTATGGATTAGTCAAAGTACTTACAAGTCTTTGGCTTTTCTTTTTTCATCTCATCATCTAGGCTTATATTAAGCTGCTTTAATATTCTTTGTAATAATTCAAAATCTGGCTCTCTTAAGCCATTTTCTATCTTGTTGTATTTGGTTTGAGAAATGTATAAAAGCTCTGCCATTTTCTTTTGAGTTACATTTAATCTCATTCTTTTTTCTTTAATTATTTTTGAAAATTCTTTAAAAGTCATAATGAATCACCAATTGATTATACTATTAATTTTTTTGAGAAAATAGAGTTTCCGTTTTGATAAAAAAATTTAACACATAATGTTTACATTATGGGTAGATATGCAAAATCGTTAATGTTGTTGATATTGACACTCATTTTTGATACAATATATAAGGTTAAAAGTCTTTATATTAGGACTTTGGAGGTATAAAGATTATGAAAAATATGAAATCTTTTGAAATTAGACAAATGTGGTTAGACTTCTTCAAGTCTAAGGGTCACAATGTTGAGCCTAGTGCTTCACTAGTACCAGTAGATGATCCAACATTACTTTGGACTAATGCGGGTGTTACACCATTAAAGAAGTATTTTGATGGTTCAATGAGACCTGAAAATCCAAGAATCACTAATGCTCAAAAGTGTATTAGAACTAATGATATTGAAAATGTAGGTAAGACTGCACGTCACCATACATTCTTTGAAATGCTTGGTAATTTCTCTATTGGAGATTACTTTAAGAATGAAGCTATTGAATTCGCAGTAGAATTATTATTCTCACCTGAATGGTTTGGATTTGATAAGGATAAAATTTATATTACACATTATACAAATGATGTTGATGCTAGAAATACTTGGATTAAGAATGGTATTTCTCCAGATCATTTAATTCCACTTGAGGGAAATTTCTGGGAGATTGGTGAGGGTCCATGTGGTCCTGATACAGAAATGTTCTATGACCGTGGTCCTAAGTATGATAAGAGAGGTCCTGAATTAATTAGAGATGATATTGAAAATGATAGATTCATTGAAATTTGGAATATCGTATTCTCTCAATTCAATTCAAAGGCTGGTGTTGATAGAAAGGATTATAAGGAATTACCTTCTAAGAATATCGATACTGGTTGTGGTCTTGAAAGATTATGCTGCGTTATGCAGGGTGTAGATACAAACTATGACACTGATTTATTCATGCCTATCATTAAGAAGACAGAGGAAATTTCAGGTGTTAAATATACTGGCCAAATGGCATTTAAGGTTATTGCTGACCATGTAAGAACTTGTACATTTGCAGTAGCTGATGGTGCTATTATGTCAAATGAGGGTAGAGGCTACGTTTTAAGAAGAGTATTAAGACGTGCTTCTAAATATGCTAAGGCATTAGGTATTAATAAGCCATTTATGTCTGAGCTTGTTGATGTTGTAATTTCTATTATGGATCCATTCTATCCATATTTACATGAAAAGAAGGATATCGTTAAGCAGGTTATTTCATCTGAGGAGGAGAAATTCCTATCTACTTTAGCATCAGGTGAAAAGAGATTACAGGATATTGTTGCTCAAACTAAGGGCAATACTATTTCTGGTGCTGACGCATTCGTATTATATGATACATATGGCTTCCCAATTGAATTAACATTAGAATATGCTGAGGAAAATGGAAAGACTGTAGATGTTGAAGGCTTCAAGAAGTATTTACTTGAGCAAAAGGAACGTGCAAGAAATGCACGTAAGGATGAAGGCTCAATGAAGGGTCAAAATGAGGAATTCTTAAGCTTTAAGGATGAATCAAGATTCTCTGGATATAATTGTACTAACCAAAAGAGTAGAGTAATTGGTGTATTTGGTAATGCTGTTGTATTAGATGAAACACCATTCTATGCATTCTCTGGTGGTCAGCTATGCGATAAGGGTAAATTAGATGACATTAATGTAATTGATGTTATTAAGATGCCTAATGGTCAGCATTTACATGTATTAGAGAAGAATCCATTTAAGATTGGTGATTTAGTATTCGCAGTTGTTGATAAGGAAAATAGAGATTTAACTCGTAAGAATCACTCAAGTGCTCACTTATTACAAGCATCATTACAGGCTAATTTAGGTTCTCATGTTCATCAGCAGGGTTCTCAGGTTTGTGCTGATTATTGTCGTTTCGACTTCAATAATTATTCAAATCCAACTGATGATGAAATTATTAAGATTGAGGATTTAGTAAATAAATATATCGAAGAGGCTCATACTGTAAATACATTAGTATTACCTATTGAGGAAGCAAAGAAGCTTGGTGCTATGATGCTATTCTCTGAAAAGTATGGCGATAAGGTTAGAGTAGTAGATATGGGTGTATCAAAGGAATTCTGTGCTGGTACACACGTAGCTAATACAGCTGAAATTGAAAAGTTTGCAATCGCATCAATTGAATCAATTGGTTCTGGTACATTCAGATGTACTGCATATACTTCAAATGACGCAATGAAGCATATCGCTCTAAGCCAAGCAAATGTTATGGAAACATTAAAGGCTGTTGTTGCTAAGGGTAATGAATTAGTAAAGACTGCTTACCAAGAAGGTATCGAGGTTGAATTCCATTTTGTTGAAAGACAAATTGATGTATTTGGCTATAGATATGTTTTAGCATTACGTAAGGAATTAGCTAAGGCTCAAGAGGCTTATAAGGAATTAGAAAAGGATTATAATGCTAAGAAGAGTCAAAATGCTTTAAAACAATTAGATCAATATAATTCTCGTATCAGCAATAATAAGCTAATTACTAGAGTAGATGTTACTGATACTAACCTAATGAAGGATATGGCAACTGCTTTAAGAAATAATAAGAACCTTGATGTTGTATTATTAGCTTCAACAGATGGTGTAAAGGTTACATTCGTTTGTGCTGCACAAGGTAGCTTTGATGCTTGTCAAATCGTAAGAGAGGCTACTAAGATCACTGGAGGCGGCGGTGGAGGAAAGAAGGACATCGCTCAAGCTGGTGGTAAGGATTCATCTAAGATTGATCTTGCATTAATTCGTGTTGCGGAGATTTTAAAGTAATGAAATACATAGGGCTAGATTTAGGAAGTCGTACCTTAGGTGTTGCAATATCAGATGAAACAGGATTTTTAGCTCGTGCCTATGATACATTTAGATTTAAGGATGACAATTACGAGGCTGCAATTAATTACACAATTGATGTTTGTCAAAAGGAAAATGTGTCTGAGGTAGTGCTTGGTCTTCCTAAGCATATGAATGGTGATGCTGGCATTCGTGCCGACATTTCCATTTCATTTAAGGAAGAAATAGAAAAAAGAAGTAATATTAAGGTCCATTTAGAGGACGAAAGATTAACAACAATTATTGTTGATAAGGCAATGATTGAAGGAAATATTAGAAGAGATAAAAGAAGACAAAAGAAGGATGAATTAGCAGCGGTAGTTATTCTTCAAGGATTCTTAGATAGAAAAAGATAAAGGAGAATAGCTATGGATGATCGTACTATTACATTAATTGGCGATGACGGTAAGGAAGTTAAAGCCCAAATTTTATTTACATATCATTCTGATGATTTTGATAAGAATTATGTAGTATTTATGGTAAATGGTCAAGCTTCAGCTGCGACATATTTCGATGATGGCACTGGCTCAGGCAGACTAGGTGATATCGAAACTGACGAAGAGTGGGAAATGCTAAACGACCTATTACAGGAATTTGTTGAAAATCAAAAAGAAGGTGCTTGCGGTGGATGTTGTGGATGCCAAGGAGATTGTGGACAAGAGGGATCTGGATCCGACTGCTCTTGTGATTGTAAAGGAAACTAACACAATCAACTTTAATGAAAAAATTGAATCAATGCGTTCATTCGCTAGAGAAAATGGAGTCCCTATTATTAAAGACGAGGGACTAGTTTTCTTAAAGAATATCATTGGTCTTAAAAGACCTATGAATATATTAGAAATAGGTACAGCTATAGGCTATTCAGCTTTAATGATGAATTCTGTATGCAATTCTAATATTTATACAATTGAACGTGATGAAAAAATGTATAATGAGGCAACTAAGAATATAAATGAATTAGGTGTTAAAAATATCAATATCATTTATAAGGATGCCTTAGAAGCATTTGATTTAATAAAGGATATCAAATTTGATTTAATATTCATTGACGCCGCAAAGGCTCAATATAAAAAATTCTTTGATATCTATACACCACTTTTAAATGAAAATGGCGTAGTTGTATGTGACAATATGCTTTTCCATGGAGTTGTAGTCCATGAGGAGAATTATGATAATTTGACTAAGGGCCTAAGAGGCTTAGTTAGAAAGCTACATGCTTTTACAAAGGAATTAATGGAAAATGATAAATACGATACCACACTATATGATATTGGTGATGGTATTAGTGTATCAATATTAAAATAGGAGAGAGCTATATGAGAATTAGAGGTTCAATTCATATGATTGAGCTTGATGCCAAGGTAATTGGAATAAAAGTTAATAGACGAATTGAATTTTTCTATTTTCAAAATAGTCAAATGAATTTATTCAAAAGATATCTATATATTGGAAATTGGATAGATTTTGAATATAAGGAAAATAGAGTAAAAAAGGGTGATTATTTAGCTCACCCAGTTTCATTTGTATATAGAATAGAGGCATTAGGTAAATTAGATCATATTATATATTATGATAAGATTAATATTAATGGCTCCTTAAGTACATTTATTGATTCTTTAAATAATACAATGTTCTTGGATTTAGAGATGACAATGCCAAGCTATAATTTTAAGGGCAAGGGCTTTAGAGCTGAGGTTATTCAGGCAGGCTTAGTTATCTTTGATAAGGATGGTAAGGAATTATATAGATATTCTAAATATATAAAGCCTAAATTAACTAATAAGCTTTCAAAAAGAGTGTGTGATTTCTTATCAATAGATGAAGAAGAATTTGAAACTACAGCTATAACATATGATACATTCTATAATGATTTTAATAATATGATTACTAAATATAATCCAGCTATTATTGTATATGGTAAGAATGATAGCATTGTATTAAATGATTCATATGAAATTAATTCATTACCTTCATTAAAGAATAAGACTAGATTTGTTAATTTATTACAGTTAATTAAAACATATTATGAATTAAGAAATGATCCAGGCTTATTTAAGCTATATGGTGTATATTCTGGAAATGAAGATAATCAGGTTCATGATGCCTTTGATGATTGTGTTGTTACATATAAGGTATTTGAAGCATTTAAAAATGATTTAAGAAATAATATTAAGACAAAGGAAATTAGAGAAAACTTTGATTAAGAAAAATGGGTAAGCATTGTGCTTACCCTTTTCAAATCGTTGACAAATATCCTTTTTGGCTGTTAAAATCCAAATAAGGATTATAATTTGGTGATTTTATGAAAAAAGTATTTGATTTTTATGCTAAAACTGGCAAAAAGGATAAGGAAGGCTTTAATGATGCTTTACCAATTGGTAATGGTAGAATGGGCGGGATGATCTATGGCCATCCTATTAATGAAAAGATTGTATTAAATGCGGATTCTTTATGGTTAGGTAAGCCAGGTAGAAAAAGATATAATAAGGATTTTAATAAATATTATAAGGAAATACAAAAATTAGTAGATGAAAATAAAATTCTTGAGGCTGAAGAACTTATTAAACTGGCATGCTTTTCATCACCTAAGGGTGAATGTATTTATTCAACTGCTGGTGAATTAAGAATTAATTTTTCATTTAATGGAAATGATGTTACTAATTATAAGCGTATATTAGATTTAGATGACGGCTTAGTAAATGTTCAATTTAATGTATTAAATAATAATATTAGAAGAACTCATTTTGCATCATATAAGGATCAAGTAATTATTAGTAATATTAAATCAGATGATAAGATTAACTTTAATTTATCATTAGATAGAGAAAAGATATTTGATGAAATTGAAATCGCTAATGATATGTTAACACTTATTTATAAGTACAATAATAAGGATACCCTATATATAGTACTTAAGGTAGTTTCTAATGGAAATGTAAAAAATATTGGAGATAATATTATTATTAATAATTCAACTGATACAACTATTTATGTATCTTTAGATACTACTTATAATTCAAAGAATATTAAGAAAGAAATGATTGATAATATTAATAATTTAGAATATTCAAGTGCTTTATATAGGCATTTAGATGATTATCATTCATTAATCTTAAGGCAAGAACTTAAAACAAATGATAATGACATCAATTATTTTTATGAATTATCTAGATATTTAATGATATCATCTTCAAGAATTAATTCATTACCTGCTAATTTACAAGGTATTTGGAATCAGGATATATTCCCATCTTGGGATAGTAAATATACAATTAATATCAATTTAGAAATGAATTATTGGAATGTATATAGATCTAATTTAATTGAATGCTCATTACCCTATTTTGAATTATTAAAGAAAATTCATAAAAATGGTAAGCTTTTAGCTAAGAATATGTATAATGCAAGAGGCTTTGTTGCGTTCCATAATTCTGATATGTATGGGGATTGTGCACCACAGGATAAATATTTACCTGCAACATCATGGCCACTTGGTGGCGCATGGATGGCAATAAAGATTTATGAGCATTATTTATATACTAATAATTTAGATTTTTTAAATGAATATTATTATATCTTAAAAGATAGTGCTATATTTTTTGAGGAGATATTAATAAAAGATAGTGATGGTTATTTTATATTAAGTCCATCTTTATCACCAGAAAACAGCTATTATTTAGATGATAAGATATGTCATATATCTAAGGGCTGTGCAATGGATACAGAAATATTAACTGATTTATTTAATGCTTATATAGAAGCGTCTAAGCTTTTAAATAAAAAGAAGGATAAAAAGGCAATAGAAATTATTAATAATTTATTGCCATTAAAGGTCGGTTCAAATGGTCAAATCGTTGAATGGAATAAGGATTATTTAGAGGCTGAAAAAGGGCATAGACATATTTCTCAGCTATATGGCTTATATCCATCTGATCAAATTACAGAAATGAAGCCTGAACTATTTAAGGCAGCTAGAAGAACTATTGAGCTTAGATTATTAAATGGTGGGGGACATACAGGTTGGTCGAAGGCTTGGATATTATGTATGTATGCAAGACTTAATGATGGTAAGGCATTTGCCAAAAATTTTAAAGAATTTATATCTAATTCAACATCAAGTATTGGTTTAGATTTACATCCGCCATTCCAAATTGACGGTAATTTTGGAGTGGGAAGTGCTATATCAGAGCTTTTAGTAAGAGAGGTAAATGGTTATGTTGAATTATTACCTTCCATTAATAATACTACCTTAAAGGATGGATATTATAATGGTATTAAGCTTAAGGGTGGATTTGAATTATCTATTAAATGGAATAATTATAAGCTAAAAAAATTAGAAATAATTGGAAATGGTAATATTAAGATTATTTCTAAGAATAGTAGCTTTAATATTCCAGATATAATTTATGTTAATGGTAAATATATTTTAAATTAAAGCTAATAAAAAAATGGAGAAATTCTCCATTTCAGACTGTTGACAAACTCGATTGAGTAATCAACAGTCTTTTTATTTTACTTACATTTAAATATTAATTCTTTAATTTGATTTTCATCAAAATTATATTTCTTATTACAGAAATTACATGTGATTTCTAGCTTATGATCCTGATTTAAAATATCTGTTAATGTATCCTTACCTAAAGAGATTAATCCTTTTTCAAATCTTTCTCTATTACAGCTACATTCATATTTTAATTCCTTAGTTTCTAATATTTGATAATCTCCACCTGTAATTTCATTAATGATTTCTTCTGGATTATATCCTTCCTTAATCATTTCTGTACAAGGCTTCATTGTGTTTAATCTATCCTCTAAGGTCTTAATATATTCTTCCTTACAGCCTGGCATAACCTGAATTAAAAAGCCACCTGCAGATAGGACATTACCCTCATCATCAATTGATACACCAAGACCAACAGAAGATGGGATTTGTTCTGATTTAGCAAAATAATAAGTAAAGTCTTGAGCTATATCACCAGATACTATTTCACAAGAAGATGAGAATGGAGCTCTCATATGTAAATCCTTTACTACCTCAATAGTACCAGCACCTACTGCGTGCTCAATATTTAATCTACCATCATTATATTGTAATAGTACTCCTGGATTTTGACAGAAGCCTCTTACCTTACCATCAGTTGCTTCAACTGTGATTTTTCCAACAGGACCATCACAATCTAATTTAATATTTAAAAATTCTCCTGATTTATATGTACAAGACATAATAGCACCAATTGTTAGAGTACGACCTAATGCTTGTAAAGAAGAAGGCCATAAATTAAATATATTTTTAGCTTCCTTACAGATATCAGTTGTAATAGCTGCGTAGATTCTAACTGTTTGATTCATACAATATGCCTTTTGTAAATAATCCTTCATTTTAACACCTCGCGCATTATTATAACATAATAAGAAAATTATATAACTATTTTATTAAAAAGATGTATAATAAAATTGATGAGTGTGGATTTTCAAAAAAATATAAGGATAAGGTTTAAATATGAACAAACGTAATGCTTTTAGTAAGATGATATTATTATCATCTATTGCATCATGCGTATTATTATTTTCATGTGGTAAGTCAGCTACTGAGACTGAAGACTTAAATGGAAAAATAATCGAATTTGAAAATATTGGTGGCAAAACAATTGATTCTAATATACCAGCTAGCAAAACTTATTACTCTATGAGCGAGTATCAAGCATTAGATAAAGTATTAAAGTATGCTTATACATCACCAACAACTGACATAGAAACTAAGGAATCTCATGAAGTAAAGATTAAATATGGCATAGGAGATGTATTATATAATCATATTAAAAAGTATGAAAATGAAGTTGAATTATATAATAAGAATCAAGAAATAAAGTTGTCAATTTTCAGAATGAGCTATCCAAGTCTAAATTTCTATGATATTGCTAAAGAGATAAAGGAATATCCATATTATGATCGTGAATTATATGATCGAGAATTGTACATCACAAAAAAACCAGAGGGTACGAAAATTAGTGAGATCTGCCAAAAAGAAGTAATATATACTGAAACTAACACGTTAGAATATTATTTTAGTGAAAGCTTTAAATATGATAAATTAGAATTTATAGATACTATTACAAAAGACAAACTAAGTGCATTAGATTCAACTAATAAAGCGCAATATGGTATATTACAATATTTTTTCCTGCTTGAACCTTCGAATGATTCTGATGAGATAATTGAATTTTGTCGTTTAGCTAATGAGGAAGGAAGCACTAAAGCGCCTACAAAAAATGGAATAGAAAATATAACATGGCAAGCTGACAATTATGTTTTCCCAATCGCAAATATAAATGACCCTAATTTTGGAAAACGTCAAATTAATCATTCTGCTTTAAGAATGCTACCAAGTAGCTTAAATAGTGGTTTAACTTATGTCATTGAAGATAATAATGTTACCTTCTATACAAAAAAGGAGGTGGCATAATGAAGCTTTTTAATAAATTGATAGTAGTTTTTGCTTTATCATTTGTAGTATTTATGAGTTCATGTACTCCTGAATACGAGAACACAGTGAGAGAACCATATGCGCATGATGAACGCATTGGCTTCTCTACTGAAAATGAACCACTTGAATCTCATAAAGTCACTATTTATTATGGAAAGAAGGAATCAGAAGTAGATACTATTTTATATACTTATGATTACATTTCTATTATTCGTTCTAGTCAAAGCGCTAACAATTATAATATGTATGGTACTAATGCCTTAAATGATTTTGACCATGATGTTGTATTTACAATTGTAAGAAATGTATATGAATCTACTAAAAGTAAGGTATGCAAGAGTACTATAATATATCAAGAAACTAATAAATTTAGTTATTACATTTCAGATGGCTTTGTCTACGGTAAAAATTCTTATGTGGATACAATAACAAAAGATGATTTATTTGATAATAAGGATGGATATGGGTATATTGTTTATGATTGGTATTTTACTGAGGACAGTTATAAGAAATCAAAATATAGCACAGAAAAGCTATATTATACAATTGACGATGATAAAATAACATTTAAAATTGCTAAACAAGATAATTAATTTAATAAAAAAATTATATACGGGAGGTGAGCTAATGAATAAGCGTTCTATTATTAATAAGATGATATTGTTATCATCTATTTCAGCATGTGCTTTGTTGTTTTCTTGTGGTAAATCAGAAACTGAAACAAAAGATAAAGAAGGTAATACTATTGAATTTGAAAACATTACTAGTGACGAAATAGAAATTAATCGAGTTAGATGGTGGGATGAAGCTTATACTGTCTTAGAGGACACATATGCTATATCTAGAACAGATTCATTAGCTAATTCATCACATGATGTAAATATATCTTATGGTATAGGAGATAGATTACTTAATCATATTAAAAAATATGAAAATGAAGTTGAATTATTTGAAAAGACTCAGGAGCTAAAGCTATCAATATTTAGAATATGCTACGCAAACTATCAAGATTTTTCTATTGGTCAGAATATAGCTAGAAATCCTTATTATAATGTTTATTTTAATAATCTACCTGATTATGAGAAAAAAAGTGGAAGAAATATAGAAACATATATTGATGGAACTAATTATGAGGATTATTATTCTAGAGTTGAAGTTTATAGTGAAATAAATAATTTAGAGTATTATTTTAGTGATGATTTCAAATATGGAAAATTAGAAATAATAGATAATATTACAAAAGATGATTTAAAGCCATTTGTTAAAAGAGATTGTAGTGAAGAATATGGATTATTACAATATTCATTTTTGCTTGAGCCTGTAGATAGTGATGATGAGATAATTAAATATGGTCGTATAAGTGATGGAAGTGGTAATGAGCGTACTTATACTAAAAATGGTGTAGAAAGTGTTAGTTGGAATAAGGGAGATTATGCATTTCCTCTATATGAAGCAAATGATGGAACAGTACAAGTAAATAGAGCTGCATTAAGAATGCTAACAAGCTATGTTAGTAATTGTATTCCATATGTAATAGAAGGAAATAATGTTACTTTTAATACTTCTAAGGAGGTGGCATAATGAAAAGAATAAATAGATTTATTTTATGCTTTATTCTTTCTCTTTTTGTCTTTTTAACGGCTTGTGATTCAGTATCTAGCCATGGTATTGACGCTTATTATTCTCAACCAATAACAGCGTGGCAGGAGAATCAATATATAGGATTACATACTGAAAATAAGCCGCTTAATAAGCACGAGCTAGATATATATTATGGACTACCTTCAGGTGTTATTTTTGAGATATTTGAGAATTATGCTAATTATTCAGCGTTTACTGATTTTGATCATGAGGTTAAATTTACAATTAAAAGAAGAATATATGAAAGCTCTACTAACTCAGGTACTGAATATAAGGAAAAGGATATTTTTACAAAGGTTGATAAATTAAGCTATTTTACATCATATGATTTTGTATATGGTAATAATTCTATTAAGGATATTATTTCATTAGATGATGTTTATAATAATGAAGGTGGATATGGGTATATTAAATATGATTGGTATTTAACTGAGGTAGATGGATCTAATTTAATAATGAACTATATAACTGATTGGGATTGGAATTTAAAATATGGTAAACATATTCCAGAATCTAGATTATCTGGAACTAGGTCAACAAGTGCTTTATACTATACAATTGATGACAATTTAATTACATTTAAAGTAGCTAAAAAGAGTACAATATACAGCTAATTATACAGAAATATGGTATTTAATCGATAAAACATATTATTATTAAAATAATAATAATACTTTTGAAAACGTTTTACTATGGTATAAATTTATACATATAGTTGACTATTGTGAATTTAGAAGTATAATTTAAGTATCTATTTCGGATTTATCCCTAATAGATATCCCTGCAAAGATAGTTTAATATTATTTAAACTTGAGTATAATTATGAAAGGACACTAGTTAGTTCATAATTATGTCCTTTTAAACAAAGAGGGCATAATAGCCCTTTTTGTTTTTCTCATAGCAGGAAATTGAATAATGCTGATGATAGAAAAATAGTAGATTTATGAAAGCATATAGAGAGTCCTGGATGGTGGAAGCAGGATTGAAATAGTTTATTGAACGCGTTTCTGTAGGCATATAGTTTAGAGTGGGTTAAGATATAAATATCTTACCAATTAGAGTGGTACCGCGCAATTTGCGTCTCTTTCGTTGAAAGAGGCGTTTTTTTGTTATATAATATGTTAGTATGGAGGTTATTAGATATGACAAAAGGAATTAAAAAGGTAGTTTTAGCTTATTCAGGAGGTCTTGACACATCAATTATCATCCCTTGGTTAAAGGAAAATTATGATAATTGTGAGGTTATTGCAGTATCAGGAAACGTTGGTCAAGCTGATGAGCTTGAGGGCTTAGAGGAGAAGGCAAAGAAGACAGGTGCTTCTAAGCTTTACATTGAGGATTTAAATAAGGAATTCGTTGAAGATTTTATCTTCCCTACAGTTAAGGCAGGAGCTAAATATGAAAAGTATTTATTAGGTACTTCATTTGCTCGTCCTATTATCGCAAAGAGAATTGCAGAGATTGCTTTAAAGGAAGGCGCTGACGCAATTTGTCATGGTTGTACTGGTAAGGGTAATGACCAAGTAAGATTTGAATTAACTATTAAGGCATTCGCTCCTAACATGAAGATTATCGCTCCATGGAGAGAGTGGAACATTAAGTCTCGTGATGAGGAAATTGATTATGCTGAAGCACACAATATTCCACTTCGTATTTCAAGAGAAACTAACTATTCTAAGGATAAGAACCTATGGCATTTATCTCATGAAGGTTTAGATCTAGAGGATCCAGCTAATGAGCCACAATATAATAAGCCAGGCTTCTTAGAGTTAGGTGTATCTCCAGAGCAGGCTCCAGATAAGCCAGAGTATGTAACAATTCATTTCGAAAAGGGTATTCCTACAGCTGTCAATGGTAAGAAGTATAACGCTGTTGATTTGGTTTGGGAGTTAAATAAGATTGGTGGTAGAAATGGTGTTGGTATTCTAGACATCGTTGAAAATAGATTAGTTGGTATGAAGAGCCGTGGTGTTTATGAGACTCCAGGTGGAACTATTCTTTATGAAGCACATGAATTATTAGAGTCTATTACATTAGACAAGGAAACTGCTCACTATAAGAAGTCAGTATCTGATAAGTTTGCAGATTTAGTTTATAACGGATTATGGTATACACCACTTCGTGAGGCTTTATCAGCATTTGTTGATAAGACTCAGGAGCATGTAACTGGTGATGTTAAAGTAAAGCTTTATAAGGGTAATATTATCCCTGCTGGTATTACATCTCCATGGACATTACATAATATGGACATCGCATCATTCGATGATGATGGTGGTGCATATAATCAAGCAGATTCTGCTGGATTCATTAACCTATTTGGTTTACCAGTAAGAGTTCAAGCTATGGTTAATGAGAAGAACAAAAATTTAAAGTAATTATGAGGTAAAAATTATGGCAAAGGCAATGTGGGCTGGAAGATTCCAAAAGGAAGAAAATAAGGAAGTAAATGATTTTAATTCATCAATATCATTCGATTCTAGAATGTATGAAAGTGATATAACTGGCTCAATTGCCCATGCTAGAATGCTAGGCAATCAGGGAATCATTTCTAAATCAGATTCAGAATTAATTATTGAAACATTAGCAAAAATTCTAGAAGACATTAATAATGGTAAGCTAGAATTTGATATGGAGGCTGAGGATATTCATATGTTTATCGAGGCTGAGCTTACTAATAGAATTGGTGAGGTTGGTAAAAGATTACATACATCTAGATCTAGAAATGATCAGGTTGCATTAGATATAAGACTTCATTTAAAGAAGGAAGTAGCTAAGATTGTAGAGGCTATATCTAGTCTAATTGATACTTTCTTAGACATGGCAGAAAAGAATAAGGAAACTATTATGCCAGGCTATACTCATTTACAAAGAGCACAGCCTATAACACTAGCAAATCATCTTTTAGCTTATGCATTTATGCTTAAGCGTGATAAGGAAAGATTTAATGATGCAGTTAAGAGAATGAATTATTCTCCACTAGGATCTTGTGCCCTAGCAGGTACAACATATCCAATTGATAGAGATATGGTAGCTAAGGAATTAGGATTCGATGGAATTGTCAGAAATTCATTAGATGGTGTATCTGATAGAGATTTCTGTGTAGAAATTGCAAGTGCGGCATCACTTTGTATGATGCACTTATCTAGATTCTCAGAAGAAATCATTATGTGGTGCTCATGGGAATTTAAATTCATTGAGCTTGATGATGCATATTCAACTGGTTCATCAATTATGCCACAAAAGAAGAATCCAGATATTTGTGAGCTTGTAAGAGGTAAGACTGGTAGAGTATATGGTGATTTAATCACATTATTAACTATACTAAAGGGTACTCCACTTGCATATAACAAGGATATGCAGGAGGATAAGGAGGCAATATTTGATTGCCTTGATACCTTATCAATGTGTCTTCATATTGTTAAGCCTATGGTTGAAACAATGAAGGTTAATAAGGAAAATATGAGAAACGCTGCCGCTAAGGGCTTTATTAACGCTACTGACTTAGCTGATTATTTAGTTAAGAAGGGTATGGCCTTTAGAAGTGCATATAAGATTTCTGGATCAATTGTTGCTTATTGTATTGAGAATAATTTGGTTTTAGAAACTGTTTCTTTAGATAAATATAAGGAATATTCTGATTTATTTGATTCAGATGTATATCAATATATCAATTTAGAGGAATGTACTTTTAAGAGAACAAGTAAGGGTGCCTCAGCTATAAAGAGTGTTGAGGAACAAATAAATTTCCTAAGAGGTAATAAGTAATGGAAAAGTTTAAGGTATTTATTGATGGAGAGGCTGGTACTACAGGTCTTCGTATTTATGAAAGATTAAGTGAATTTAATGATATTGAATTATTATCAATTAATCCTGATTTAAGAAAGGACCCAGCTGAAAGAAAAAAATTAATTAATCAAGCAGATGTAGTATTTTTATGTCTTCCTGATGACGCAGCTAAGGAATCAGTATCTTTACTTGATAAGGACAATAAGCATACTAAGATTATTGATACATCAACAGCTCATAGAACAAATGAATTATTTGCCTATGGCTTTCCTGAATTAGATAAGGATTTAGAAAATAAGATTAAGAATAATCAGCTAATAGCTAATCCAGGCTGTCATGCCTCTGGATTTATAGTAGCTGCCTACCCATTAATTAAATTAGGCATTTTAGATAAGAATTATCCATTTGCTGTTAATTCAATTACTGGCTATTCAGGTGGCGGTAAGAAGATGATTGCTGATTATGAAACAAATGAGGACCCATTATATAAGGCACCAAGATTATATGGTATGGGCCAAACACATAAGCATTTAAAGGAAATGAAGGCTATTGTTGGATTAGATTTAAACCCTATCTTTAATCCAATTGTTTCTAATTTCTATAGTGGTATGATGGTATCTACTGGTATTGAGGTATCATATATGAAGAAGAAATATACTGCTTTAGAATTAAGAGATGTTTTAGCTGATTACTATAATAAAGAGAATTCATTAGTTAAGGTTATGCCTTTTAATGAAAAGGGTACTGATTCAGGCTTTTTATCTGCTGGTACATTATCTGGATGCGATAATATGTATCTTTATGTTAACGGTAATGACGAAAGAATATGTATTACTGCAGTTTATGATAATTTAGGCAAGGGTGCTTCTGGTGCGGCAATTCAAAATATGAATTTAGCACTTGGAAGAAGCGTTAAATCTGGATTAGACGTTAAGGAGGATTAATCATGAAGGTTATTGAAAATGGTGTTGTAGCTCCACTTGGCTTTAAGGCTAATGGTATTGAGGCTGGTATTAGAGAGGGCAAGAAGAGAATTGACCTTGCTTTAATTACATCTAGTGTTAAAGCAACTGCCGCTGCTGTATATACTACTAATTTAGTTAAGGCCGCTCCAATTTATGTAACTAAGGATAATTTAGCTGATGGATATGCTCAGGCTATGATTTGTAATGCAGGTAATGCTAATACTTGTAATGCAGATGGTATTGAAATAGCCACTAAGACTTGTGAGCTATTAGCTAAGGAATTAAATATTAGTGCTAAGGATATTATCGTTGCTTCAACTGGTGTAATTGGTATGCCAATGTCAATTAAGCCAGTTGAAAATGGTATGGCTAAGCTTGTTGCTGGTCTTGATAATAAGAAGGAAAATGCTGATTTAGCAGTTAAGGGTATTATGACAACTGACACAGTTGCTAAGACAATAGCTGTTGAATTTGAAATTGGTGGCAAGGTTTGTAAGATGGGTGCCATGACTAAGGGTGCTGGTATGATTCATCCTCAAATGGCAACTATGCTATGCTTTGTTACAACAGATGCTAAGATTTCATCTAAGATGCTTAATGAGGCATTAAAGGATGTTGTTGATGATACATTTAATATGCTATCTGTAGATGGTGATACATCAACAAATGACACATTATCAATTATGGCTAATGGTTTAGCTGGTAATAAGGAAATTACAGAAAAAAATGCTGATTATGAGGCATTTAAGAATGCTTTATATTTTGTATGTGAGAATTTAGCTAGAAGAATGGCTAAGGATGGCGAGGGTGCTACAAGACTACTTGAATGTGTAGTAACTGGTGCTAAGACAAAGCAGGATGCTAGAATAGTAGCTAAGTCAGTTATTTGCTCATCACTTTTAAAGGCTGCAATCTTTGGTAGTGATGCTAACTGGGGTAGAGTATTATGTGCTATTGGCTATTCTAAGGCAGATTTAGATATTAATAAGGTTGATGTAGATTTCAAATCTCGTAAGGGTCAAATTGCAGTTTGTAGAAATGGTGCTGGTGTACCATTTAGTGAAGAAATTGCAAAAGAGATTCTACTTGAGGATGAAATCGAGGTAGTAGTAAACTTAAATTCAGGGGAAGGAGAATCTAAGGCCTTCGGTTGTGATCTAACATATGATTATGTAAAGATTAACGGAGACTATAGAAGCTAATTATGGTTAATTTAGATGAGAGAGCTTCAATATTAAGTGAAGCATTACCATATATTTTAAAATATAAGGAAAAGATTATTGTTATTAAATATGGTGGAAATGCCATGATTGATGAGCATTTAAAGCAATTAGTAATGGAAGATGTAGTTATGCTTAACTCATTAGGTATGAAGGTTGTTTTAGTTCATGGTGGTGGTCCTGAAATTTCAGGAATGCTAAAGAAGGTTGGTAAGGAATCTAAATTTGTTAACGGCTTACGTGTAACAGATTCAGAAACTGCTGACATTGTTACTCAGGTATTAGCTGGTAAGGTTAATAAGAATTTAGTTAAGCAATTAAATTTAGCTGGTGGTAACGCAGTTGGTCTTTCAGGCTTAGATAGTAATTTAATTGAGGCTAGGCCTATTAACCCTGAATTAGGCTATGTTGGTGAAATTGTTAGTGTAAATACTGACGTTATTTTAGATTTATTAGCTATGGGCTATATTCCTGTTATATCTACAGTTGGATATGACAAGGAGGGTCATGTTTATAATATTAACGCAGATACAGCAGCAGCTAGAATTGCTGGTGAATTAAACGCAGAAAAGTTCATCGCAATGACTGATATTAAGGGTGTATTAAGAGATAAGAATGATGATTCAACATTAATGAAGTATATTAATGTATCAGAATTAAAGAGCCTAGAAAAGGAAGGTATCATCGATGGTGGTATGATTCCAAAGGTTCAATGCTGTGTTGAGGCTATTAGACGTGGCGTTAAGTTTGTAGTTATTATTGATGGTAGAATACCTCATTCTATCTTAATTGAAATGTTAACTGACGATGGTGCAGGAACAGAATTTAAGTAATGATTAGGAGTTGATTTTTGTGGAGAATTATATTGAAGAGGATAAGGAATTTATTGCAAATACCTATGGTAGATTCAATTTAGTTATAAAGGAAGGTCATGGCTCAACATTCGTTGATGTCAATGGCAAGGAATATATTGATTTTGGTTCTGGTATTGGAACTAATTCATTTGGTGTAAGTGACAAGGAATGGCTAGACGCTGTTGTTAGTCAGGCTAGTACTATTCAGCATACATCAAATTTATATTATTCACTTCCTCAAATTAAATTAGCAAAGCTTTTATGTGAGAAGACTGGAATGAAGAAGGTTTTCTTCTCAAATTCAGGTGCTGAATCAAATGAATGTGCTATTAAGACAGCTAGAAAGTATTCATTTGATAAGTATGGAAAAGGAAGAAGCGAAATAATTACTTTAATTAATTCGTTCCACGGAAGAACTATTTGTACTTTATCCGCAACAGGACAGGATGTATTTCATAATTATTTCTTCCCTTTTGTTGAGGATTTTAAATACGCACCAGCAAATGATATTGATGCATTAAAAAATCTAATTAGCGATAAGACTTGCGCTATTATGATTGAAACTGTTCAGGGTGAGGGTGGAGTTAATCCACTTGACGCTGAATATATTAAGTTCATTGATAAGGTTTGTAAGGAAAAGGATATTCTATTTATAGTTGATGAGGTTCAAACTGGTAATGGTAGAACTGGTTATTTATATAGCTATATGGAATATGGTGTAAATCCTAATATTGTAACTACAGCTAAGGGCTTAGCTGGTGGCTTACCATTTGGTGCTATTTTATTTGATGAAAAGACTAAGAATGTATTAGGTCTTGGTGAGCATGGTACAACATTTGGTGGAAACCCTGTTTGTGCTAGTGCCGCATATTCTATTTTAAAGAGACTTGATGATGATTTATTCAATCATGTTAAGGAATGCAGAAAGATAGTAGAAAAGAAATTATCAGATAAGAGTTTAGTTAAGTCTATATCTGGTAAGGGTATGATGGTTGGTATTGAATTACCAGAAAATGTTAAGGCTAAGGATGTAGCTATTAAATGTATTGAAAATGGCTTAGTAGTTTTAACAGCTAAAACTAAGGTAAGATTATTACCTCCTCTAAATATTAGCTTTTCTGATTTAGAAAAGGGATTAGATATCCTACTTAAGAGTATAAAGGAGTGTATGTAATATGATGAAGCATTTATTAACACTTGAGCAATTATCAAAGGATGAAATATTAGAAATATTAAATCTTGCTGATCAATTAAAGTTCCAAAAGAAGAATGGAATTGCTCATCCAATTTTAAAGGGTAAAACACTAGGAATGATTTTCCAAAAGTCATCAACTAGAACAAGAGTATCATTTGAGGTTGGTATGCACGATTTAGGTGGTCAGGCTTTATTCCTATCTAGCCGTGATTTACAAATTGGTCGTGGTGAGCCAGTTCAGGATACTGCAAGAGTTTTATCTAGATATCTAGATGGTATTATGATTCGTACATATGCTCAAAGCGAGGTTGAGGATTTAGCTAAATATGGTTCAGTACCTGTAGTTAATGCCTTAACTGATTATTGTCATCCATGTCAGGTATTAGCTGACCTTATGACAATTAGAGAATTTAAGGGTAGCTTTAATGGCTTAAAGGCATGTTTTATCGGTGATGGTAATAACATGGCTAACTCAATCATTGTTGGTTGCTTAAAGCTTGGTATGAAGATGTCTATTGCATCTCCTAAGGGCTATGAAATTTGTGAGCATATTCAAGAATTTGCAAAACAATACCCTGGTATGTTCGAAATGACTAATGATCCATTTCAAGCAGCAAAGGATGCTGATGTAATATTTACAGATGTCTATGCATCAATGGGTCAAGAATCTGAGGCTAAGGTAAGACTTGAAGCATTTAAGGGCTTCCAGGTTAATAAGGAATTAATGGCTGTAGCTCATGAGGATTGTATGGTTCAGCATTGTTTACCTGCTCATAGAGAAGAAGAAATTACAAATGAAATCTTTGAGGCTCATGCAGATGAAATTTTTGAAGAGGCTGAAAATAGATTACATGCTCAAAAGGCAGTTTTAGTTAAATTAATGGCAAACAAATAATAAAAGTAGTGATATAATATTTATAAGTAGGAGGAAATAGATATTTATGAATTCATTATTAAAAAAGGCAGTTGCTGAATGCTTTGGTACTTTCGTTTTAGTATTCGTTGCATGTGGTGTTGCTTTAGCTACTGGTGGTGGCCTAGTTGCTACTTCATTAGCGTTTGGTTTAGTAATTGTTGCTATGGCTTTCTCAATTGGAAGAATCTCAGGTTGCCATATCAACCCAGCAGTTTCATTAGGCTGCTTATTAACTAAGAGAATGACTGGAAAGGAATTCTTAGCTTATGTTTGTGCTCAATGCGTAGGTGCAATCTTAGGTGGCGTTTTAATCTTTGCTTGCTTCAAAATGGCAGATATTAATGTAAACTTCGCATATGGTGCTTCAAACTATGCTGTTGGTGGTGAATACTCATTCGGTGGTGTTATGTCTGCTTTAATCGTTGAAGTAGTATTAACATTCATTTTCGTACTAGTTATCTTAAATGTAACTGATAAGAAGGCTGATAATTCTGGCGTTTCTAAGTTTGCTGGTATTATCATTGGTTTAACATTAGTATTAGTTCACTTAATTGGTATTAATTTAACTGGTACATCAGTTAACCCTGCTAGATCAATTGGTACAGCAGTAGCTAACCTAATCTTTGGTGAGGGTGAAGCTAAGGCTTTAGCTCATGTATGGATGTTCATTGTAGGACCTTTAGCTGGTGGTGCTTTAGCAGCTTTATGCTATAATGTATTATTTGCTAAAGATGGCGCTGATGAGTCTTCTAAATTAGATTAATAATAAGAAAAATTAACTGACTTGATTTAATTCGAGTCAGTTTTTTTCTTATGTAAAAATAATATTTTAATGTTATAATTATCTAAAGGAGTGGATGCTATGACAAATTTTGAGGTTTATAAAAAAACATTATCATTTTCATTATTAAAATTTGCAGTAGATTTATTTACAATGGTAGTAGTAGCTGGATGTATGGCTGCTGGATTCTTTATTATGAATACTACAACTGATAAAGCATTAATAGGTTTAGCTATTGGTTTAATAATAGGAATAATATTATCTGTATTAATAAGTATATTCATTACTAATAGAATTAGAGCTGCTCAAATAATAATGATGACATATGGTGTAGTAGATGGAAAAATACCTGATAATGCATTTAGTCAAGGCTTTAAGGAATTACATGGTAGATTTGGTAAAATAACAGTATTCTTTATTATTGAGCATGCGATTAAAGGAATCTTTAGACAAATCGGTAGAGGCCTTGATAAATTAGGTAGAGCAGTAGGAGGAGATGTTGGTGAGAGTGTTACATCAGCTATCAATTCCGCAATCCAAATATTAATTGGATATATGTGTGACTGCTGTATGGGCTGGATATTATATCGTAAGGATGTAAATGGCTTTAAGGCTGGCTGTGAGGGTGCTGTAATATTCTTTAAGCATGGTAAAACATTATTAAGAAATATTGGTAGAATTTTTGGAATGGGCTTTATATCATTCTTAGTAATTGGTGGAGCATTCTTTGGAATATTCTATTTAATATTTATGAATTTCCCTGATTTATTTAATACATTAGCTAGTGAAATTAAAGAAATTGGTATAAGAAATGATATTGAAATAAAGGAATTCTTGACAGAACCAACAACATTAAGATTATTCTTATGTGCAATTGGTGGTATTGTACTTTGGTCATCAATTCATTCAGTATTAATTAGACCATTCATTTTAGTTGGTGTATTACGTAATTTTATGGCTGCTGGATTAAATGATCTTCCAACAGAAAGTGATTTTGAGGAATTAAATAATAAATCACCTAAATTCCAAAAGTTATATAATAGGATTTAAAAATCACAATTATTGATTCTCATTTTCAAAATGGGAATCTTTTTTTCTTGCAATAAAAAAATATAGTGATATAATTAATTTGCAAATGGTTTGCAATTTGAGGTGAAAGTATGCAAAATAAATATAATACAAAGCCAAAGGAACAAATTTTAGAGTTTTTAAAAAATCATAAAAATAAGAGATTTACTGTAAATGAGATGTATGAATCTATAAGATTAGAAAATAGTAATATTAATTTATCTACTATTTATAGAAACATTAATTCATTAATAGAAGAAGGAGTCCTTTTAAAGCATCAAGGTAATGATAGTAAGTGTGCAACTTATCAGTATATCGAAAATGAGGACTGTTTAGCCCACTTCCATTTTGAATGTATTAAATGTGGTAGAGTATCTCATTTAGGAGCAAAGGAAACAAATGATTTTTTAAAGATGATTAAAAGAACAATGTTCTTTGAGGTAGAGCCTCAAAATACCTATATTAGAGGTATTTGCAATAATTGCAAAAATGTATTTATTAATTTTTAGGAGAAAGAATGAAAAAGATTTTAGGATTTATTGGTTTAGTATTTTGTAGCTTATTACTATTAGTAAGCTGTGATAATACTAGCTATGATATTGTAGTTACTAATTTCCCTGGCTATGATGCCGCAAGAGCAGTAACAGAAAACACAGATAATAATATTAAGATGCTATTAGCACCAGGTAGTGATGCTCATGGATATGATTCATCAGCTAATGATATCGCAACAATTGTTAATTGTAAGGTATTTGTTTATGTTGGTGGTGAATCAGATGAGGAATGGGTTGAAAATAAGATTTTAAATAATGTTAAGGAAACAACTAAGGTTGTTAGCATGTTTAAGGTTTTAGAGGGTTCGTTATATGAGGAAGAGGATCATGACCATGAAGAGGAAGAACATGACCACGACCATGATCATGAGGAAGTAGAATATGATGAGCATGTATGGACAGACCCTACTAATTTTGCTAAAATTGTAGAGGCTATAAAGGATGCCTTAGTATCGGTTGATACTAATAATAAGGAAACTTATGAAGAAAATGCTAAGCAATATAAGAGTGCATTAGCTGAATTAGATAGTGAAATGATTGAAGAAATAGCTAAGGCTAATAATGATACTATCGTAGTGGCTGATAGAAATCCATTCTTATATTTTGAGAAGCATTATAACATCGAGGTTGTTGGTGCCTTCCCTGGTTGTTCTACAGTTGAGGCAATCTCTGCCGCTAAGAAGGCAACACTTATAGATGCAATTAAAACTAATAATATTGGAATTGTATTTATATTAGAAACAACAGATTTAGATAATAGTGCTGGCTTAGATATTAAGAATGAAATTAATTCTCAAATAGCTAAGGGTACATATAGTGGTAAGACAGTAGATGTTAAGGTTTTATATTGTATGGAAAATCCTGGTATGGATGATTTTGAGAATGGTTTAACATATTTAGATATGTTTAAGCATAATATCGATGTTATTAAAGAAGCTTTAAAGTAGAGGTGCTAAAATGGCAATACTAAAGGTTAATGGATTATCTCTTGGATATGAAAAGCAGGTAGTTATTAATGATATTTCATTTGAAGTTAATAATAAGGATTTCATTTTAGTTATTGGTTCTAATGGTGCTGGTAAATCTACTCTTATTAAGGGTATATTAGGCATTATTAAGCCTATTAGTGGTGAGATTATTTATGATTCAGAAACTAAGAATCATATTGGATATATGCCACAGGAAACTAAGGTAGATAGAAATTTCCCAGCCTCAGTTATGGAAATAGTATTGTCAGGCTTAATTAATAAAATGGGTAGAAGACCATTTTATAATAAAGAGGATAAGGAAAAGGCTCGTGAAGCCTTAAAAATCCTTAAGATAGAAAATTTAGAAAAGAAGATATTTTCTGAATTATCTGGTGGACAAAGGCAAAAAGTTTTATTAGCTAGAAGCCTTTGTGCTACTACGAATTTATTAATATTAGATGAGCCAAGTAATAATTTAGATCAGGAATCTAAGGTTGAATTCTATTCAACACTAAAGCATCTAAATGAGGGTCATGGAATAACAATAATAATGATTACTCATGATATTACAAGAGATAGAGAGGCATTCATTGGTAATAAGGTATTAGAGCTTAGACCTTCAGGATATTTCTTTGATACAACAGAAAAGTACATGGAGGAGCTAGGATATGATTCTTAATAATGTTTTTTCCATGCTAGCCTATGACTTTGTTATTAAGGCTTTAATCGTTGGTGTATGTATATCATTATGCTCAAGCTTACTTGGTGTTAATATGGTACTTAAAAATAAGGCAATGATTGGTGATGGCTTATCTCATGTTGCCTTTGGTGCATGTGCTATCGCAGCGTGCTTAAACTGGGCACCATTAATTGTTTCTATTCCTGTAGTAGTAATTTCTGCCTTTATTATATTAAAGTTATCAGAAAAGAGTAAAATTCATGGCGATAGCTTAATTGCCTTATTTGCATCATCATCTTTAGCTATAGGATATATAGCAATTAAGCTTGGTGGCTTAAATAAGGATTTAGATAGCTATTTATATGGAAACATATATATGATATCAACTACAGAGCTTATATTAACATTAGTATTAACTGTAGTAGTAATAGGAGCATTTGTAATCTTTTATAATAGAATATTTAGTATTACATTTGATGAGGATTTTTCTAAATCAAGTGGAGTAAGAACTGAAATATATAATATTATTATTTCAATTCTATGTGCATTTACAGTAGTTATTGGTATGAAGGTAATGGGTACATTATTAATTACTTCATTGATAGTATTCCCAGTTTTATCAGCAAGACAAATATGTAAAACATATAAGCATGTTGTTATTGCAAGTGCAATAATTTCAGTATTATGCTTCGTTATAGGTATAATAACAAATCTAGCAGTAGACCTACCTGTAGGTGCTACAATTGTAGTAATTAATTTAATAGTATTTATTATACTTTTAGTAACAAGATTAATAATGAATAAGAGTCCAAGATAGTTACCTATATTGGTAGTATCATGGCTCTTTTTCTTTTTCTAATGTTTGAGATATTCTCTTAAATATGTTACAATCATATAACTAAGGTGGCGATTACCATGAAACTGAATTTAACAGAAACATTATATGCATTATCATTTGCGTTAGATACTGTCCAATATGAAATGGGAGGAATATCTAATGAACATGGTAAGCATGTAGCATATATTTCTTATTTAATGGGTAAGTATCTAAATTATGATAATGATAAATTAAATGATTTAGTTGGTTTATCTATTTTACATGATAATGCTTTTACAGAATATGTAAGAGAAGAATATAATGGTGGAGAATTATATGATTATGATGCTATCGCAAGTGATGATGAGATAAATAAATTAAGAAATGGATTCTTAACTCATACTATGCATAATGTTGTAGGTGAGGAAAACATTAGATTAATTCCTTTTAGAACTAATGTTAAGGATGTTATTTTATATCATCATGAGAATGTAGATGGAACAGGTCCATTACATAAGAAGGCTAATGAAGTACCAGAAATGGCTGAAATTATTCATATTGCAGATATGATGGATGTTTTATTTGATTTAAAGAAAATAGATGAATCTGGGTTTAATGATGCTATTAATAAGATTAAAAGATTAGATGGTAAATTATTCTCTAAGCATATGGTTGATACATTAGTAGCTTCAGTTAAATATTCTGATATAGTTACTCTTCAGCACGAAGGTGTTGTTAATTTCTTAAAGAAAAATCTAGAATCTCATATCTATGATTATTCAGATCAGGAGATTAGAAATATCTGTCAATTCTTTGCTAAGATTGTAGATTACAAATCCTCAGTAACAAAGAATCATTCTTTAGGTGTTGCTGATAAATGCTATAAGATGGCTAAATATTATAACTTTGATGATGATAAGGCTATTAGATTTTATTTTGCTGGTGCCTTTCATGATGTAGGTAAATTAATTATTCATAACGATATATTAGAAAAGCCTGGTAAGCTTACTAGTGCTGAATTTGAAGAGATTAAGAATCATGCAAAAGCTACTGAAATGATACTATCTGGTATCTCTGGTATTGATGATATTATAGGCTGGGCATCGAAGCATCATGAAAAGCTTGATGGGTCTGGATACATGTCTAATTTAGGTGCAGATAGCTTATCTTTTGAGGAAAAATTGCTTGCGTGTATAGATATCTACCAAGCACTAACAGAAAAAAGAAGTTATAAAGGTGATTTTCACCATACTGAGTCTATTGACATTATGCGAGAAATGGCTAATAATAATAAGATAGACAAGGATATTGTCGAAGATATTAATAATTATTTTAAGGGAGAAGGAAAATGTCAAAAAAAGTTTTAACTTACGTTTCATTAGCTGTAGGTTGCCTTGCTGCTATCGCTGCCATTTTCTACCTTGTAAATGCAATTCAGGTTGCTACTAATTATAATTGGGTAGATGGTGAAATTAAGACAACTATTTATGAAATTCTAATTGTAATTACATTATTATGTGCTACAGTTGGTTATTGCTTAGGTGGAGTTAGAATCATTAAGGCTTTCTTAGATAAGAAGGATGTTAATTATTCATACTTTGCATTACCTATGGCAACTTATTTCGCAGCTAAGATTATCTTCGCAGGAATCTATCTTGGTTTCTGGGATTTAGGTGATGTAGGAACATGGATTTTCGCTGCATTAGCTATTGGTGGTTTAGTATTAGTATTATTACCTGTATTTGGTAAGATAGATGAGAAGAATTCAAAGCTAGTTGCTTTAATTGCTGCTATCGCTGGATTCGTATTATCTTTAGTAGACCTAATCAATGCTGGTGGTGTTAATGCTGCTGCATTAGTATTCGTTATGTTCATGTTTGCATGTGTAGCTGCTATCTATGTTGCATATGTATTTACAGAATACAACAATGCTCCTGAGTCTGAGGCTAAGGAAGAGAAGGCTGTTGAAGCTAAGGAAGAAGCTGCTGAAGCTGATTCTGAAGATAAAGCTGAATAATTTGATTTGGTAGAAAGCGTGGCTTAGGCTACGCTCTTTTACTTTTTACAAGAAATAATAGACTAGTGGACGCATAATCCCATTTTATACAGTTAACTTAAATTAGTGCTATTTTATTTTGGTTGATTATATGATATAATTAACAAAACGGAGGTTCGATCATTATGAGTTTTAAATTAAATTTAAATGTTGATAATGCCACTTGCTTTATTGATAAGAAGGTTTTAGATGGCGTAAAGAAGGATGCTAAGAGTGCATATCAAACTTTAGTAGAAAAAAATGGAGAAGGAAATGATTTCTTAGGCTGGTTAGATTTACCAGTAGCTTATGATCATAGAGAATTTGATAGAATTAAGCAAGCCGCTGCTAGAATTCAAGAGCAATCAGATGTATTACTTGCAATCGGTATTGGTGGTTCTTACTTAGGAGCTAGATCAGCTATTGAAATGAATAAGAAGTATTTCGGTCAAAAGGGTTGTGAGGTTATCTTTGTTGGTAATCATATTTCTTCAACTTATGCAGTTGAATTATTAGAATATATTAAGGATAAGGATTTCTCTATTAATATTATTTCTAAGTCAGGCACAACTACAGAGCCTGCAATTGCATTCCGTATTTTCAAGGAAGAGCTTGAAAATAGATATGGTAAGGAAGAGGCTAAAAAGAGAATTTATGCAACTACAGATAAGGCAAGAGGTGCATTAAAGGGCTTAGCTGATGCAGAAGGCTATGAGGAATTCGTAGTACCTGATGATGTAGGTGGAAGATTCTCAGTATTAACTGCAGTAGGCTTATTACCAATCGCTGCGGCTGGTATTGATATTGATGAAATGATGACTGGTGCTAAGGATGCATATTTAAAGTATTCTAATGATAATTCAGAGGAAAATGATGCTGTTAAATATGCTATTACTAGACAGGCATTATATAGAAGTGGTAAGAAGCTTGAAATGCTTGTTAACTTCGAACCAAAATTAAATTATTTTGCTGAATGGTGGAAGCAGCTATTTGGTGAGTCAGAGGGTAAGGATGGAAAGGGTATTTGGATTACATCTGCTTCATTCTCTACTGACCTTCATTCATTAGGTCAAATGATTCAGCAGGGTGAAAGAACTTTATTCGAAACTGTAATCTCTATTGAAGAGCCAGAGAAGAATATCAATATTAAGGAAACTCCTGATAATCTTGATGGATTAAACTTCTTGGCTGGTAAGTCAATGGATTATGTAAATAAGATGGCTATGGAAGGTACTTTAATTGCACATGTTGATGGTGGTGTTCCAAATATTAGAGTAACAGTTCCAGTTATCTCTCCATATACTTATGGTTATATGGCATATTTCTTCGAATTTGCATGTGGTGTATCAGCTTATATTTCCGGTGTTAACCCATTCAATCAGCCTGGTGTTGAATCTTATAAGAAGAATATGTTTGCCTTATTAGGTAAGCCTGGATATGAAAATATGAAGGCTGAATTAGAGGCAAAGATTAAGAAATAATCTATGAATTAATGAATTATGGTCACAACTCGTTGTGGCCATATATTTTTGTTCAAAAATGGACAATGTTCCAATTTCGGTTATAAATAAAATTTATAGTGAAAGCACTTACATTTTGAATGTGTATAATTTAATAATACAAAATAAAGAAATTGTTTAAGTAAATGATACAGTTTTTGAAAATCAACGAAAATGCTATAAATTTTATTTATGGAAATAATATTTTCAATTAATCATATTCAAATCGACTTAAGTGATGTTGATTAGACTTTATTTCAATGTTAAAATTATAGGTGCTTAAAGAGAAGGTGTTATATATGAGTTTGGATAATGTTACTATTATTAAAAAGGATGGTACTGTCGAACAATTTAATCCTGAAAAGATCAAAAGAGCCGTTTCAAAATCTGCAGCTAGAGTTCTAGTTGATTTTACTGCTGGTGATTTAGAGATGATTATCGCAGATGTAGAAAGAAGCATCGAAGAATCTAAATTGGAGTCTATTACTATCCCACAGATGCATAATTTTGTAGAAGGAGCTCTAGATAAGAATTTCCCTCGTGTAGCTAAGAGCTATAGAGATTATAGAAATTATAAGCAGGACTTCGTTCATATGCTTGATGAGGTCTATACAAAGAGCCAATCTATTATGTATATTGGTGATAAGGAAAACTCTAATACAGACTCTGCTTTAGTATCTACAAAGAGAAGCTTAGTATATAACCAACTTAACAAAGAGCTTTACAAGAAATTCTTCTTAAATGTAGAAGAATTACAGGCTGTTAATGATGGATATATCTATATCCATGATATGGTAGCTAGACGTGATACAATGAATTGCTGTCTTTTTGATGTTGGCCATGTTCTAGATGGTGGCTTTGAAATGGGAAATATTTTCTATAATGAGCCTAAGAGCCTAGATGTTGCCTTTGATGTTATTGGAGATATCGTATTATCTACAGCAGCACAGCAATATGGTGGCTTCACTGTTCCTCAAATTGATACTATTTTAGATAAGTATGCTGAAAAGAGCTTCCAAAGAGCTTTCCATAAGTATGTTGGATTAGGCTTATCTAGAAAGAATGCAAACGATCAAGCTATCGAAGACGTTAGAAATGAATTTAAGCAAGGCTGGCAAGGTCTTGAATATAAATTTAATACAGTAGGATCATCTAGAGGTGATTACCCATTCATCACTGTAACATTAGGCTTAGGTACATCTAGATTTGCTAGAATGTGTACTATGGAATGCTTAAAGGTTAGACGTGGTGGTCAAGGTAAGCCTGGTAGAAAGAGACCTGTATTATTCCCTAAGATTGTATTCTTATATGATAAGGATTTACATGGTGAGGGCTGTATTAATGAGGATTTATTTGAAGAGGGTGTAAGATGCTCTTCAAAGACAATGTATCCTGACTGGTTAAGTATGACTGGTGAAGGCTATATTGCATCTATGTATAAGAAGTATGGTGCTGTTATATCTCCTATGGGATGTAGAGCATTCCTATCTCCTTGGTATGAGCGTGGTGGATTTGAGCCTGCAGATGAGGATGATAAGCCAGTATTCGTTGGTAGATTCAATATCGGTGCAGTATCATTACATTTACCTATGATTTTAGCTAAGGCAAGAGAAGAGAATAAGGATTTCTATGAGGTATTAGATTATTATCTAAATCTAATTAGAAAGCTACATTGCCGTACTTATGATTATTTAGGAGAAATGCGTGCTTCAACTAACCCTCTTGCTTATTGTGAGGGTGGCTTCTATGGAGGACATTTACAACCACATGAAAAGATTAAGCCTATTCTAAAGTCAGCAACTGCTTCATTTGGTTTTACAGCATTAAATGAATTACAAGAATTATATAATGGTAAGTCAATTGCAGAGGATGGAGAATTTGCTTTAGAGGTAATGAAGTACATCAATAAGAGAATTGTTGATTTCAAGAATGAGGATCATCATTTATATGCTATCTATGGTACTCCTGCAGAAAGCTTATGTGGTCTTCAAATAAAGCAATTTAGAGCTAAATATGGAATTATCGAAAATGTATCAGATAGACCATATGTTTCTAATTCATTCCATTGTCATGTAACAGAGGATTTATCACCAATTGAAAAGCAAAATAAGGAAGCTAGATTCTGGGAATTAGCTAATGGTGGTAAGATTCAATATGTTAAATATCCAATTGATTACAATATTGAGGCTATTAAATCATTAATTAGAAGAGCTATGGATATGGGCTTCTATGAGGGAGTTAACCTATCTTTAGCATATTGTGAGGAATGTGGTCACCAGGAATTATCTATGGATGTATGTCCTAAGTGTGGTTCTAGAAACTTAACTAAGATTGAAAGAATGAATGGATATCTATCTTATTCAAGAGTTCATGGTGCAACTAGATTAAATGATGCTAAGATGGCAGAAATCGCTGAAAGGAAGAGTATGTAGTAAATGCGTTACCATAATATCACAAAGGATGATATGCTGAATGGTAGTGGTTTACGCGTAGTACTTTGGGTGGCAGGATGCCAGCATCACTGTCCATATTGTCAAAACCCAATTACTCATGACCCTAATGGTGGTATTCCTTTTGATGAAGCTGCAAAGCAAGAAATCTTTGCAGAATTAGAAAAGCCATATGTTTCAGGTATTACATTCAGCGGAGGAGATCCACTATATCCTGGACATGTAAATGAGATTGGAGAATTAATTGCAGAAATAAATGCAAGATTCCCACATAAGACAAAATGGTTATATACAGGCTATACATATGAGCAAATATCTGGATTACCTTTTATTGGTATGCTAGATGTTATCTGTGATGGTCGTTTTGAAATTGATAAATTTGATCCTAAGCTTCATTGGGTTGGTTCATCTAATCAAAGAGTTATTGATGTTAAAAAGACAAAACGTGAAGGTAAGGTAATTCTTTTTGAGGATGGTTCAGCAGACTAATGAGTGAATTTAAAAGAGTAGGAAAATTTGAAAAGGTATCTTTAAATCAGTTTAAAACTGGTTTTGATAATGAATCTTCGGATTCAGTAGAGTCATATTACAACAGCATAAAGCTTCCTGCACGTGCGACACGTGGCAGTGCGGGATATGATTTCTACGCCCCATTTGATATTAAGCTAGCACCAGGTGAAACTATTAAGGTTCCAACTGGTATTAGAGTATCAATGGAAGAAAATTATGTATTAAAGCTTTATCCAAGATCTGGATTAGGCTTTAAATACAGACTTCAATTAAATAATACAGTTGGTATTATTGACGCTGATTATTATTATTCTGATAATGAGGGTCATATATTCGCTAAGATAACAAATGATTCTAACGAAGGTAAAACAGTTGAAATTAAGGCTGGTACAGGCTTTATGCAAGGAATCTTTGTAGAATATGGTATTACATTTGATGATGATGTAAAATCAATTAGAAATGGCGGATTCGGCAGTACAACAAAATAATTAATTCCGCTTTTATGGCGGAATTTTATTTTATTTATTAGCATTTTAAACCCATCGATTTCGAGTGGTTTAAAAATAATATGTAGAAATAACCAACATTATTTAATGTAATTCCAGTTTTAACCGTGTCGAATTCGATGTCTTTAAAAATTTTGGAAAGAAAGAAAGGATGACGGATAATGAAAAAGATAATAGCTGCTTGTGGAAATGATTGTGCAGCCTGTCCAAGGTATGTTACACATCCATATGAAAAAAATGAAGAAGAACTCCGTCATACTGCAGAGTTATGGATGAAGATTGGATATCGTGACCATATCGTTACTAATGAAGAAATTTCATGTACAGGCTGTAAGCCTGAGAATTGGTGTAGATATCATGTTGTAAAATGTTGTGAAGATAGAGGTATTAAAACATGTGGCGATTGTAGTGAATACCCTTGTACAAATATGAAAGAGTGCTTTGAAGTTACAAAGTCTTTTGGACCTAAATGTCGTGAGGTTTGTACAAATGAAGAATACGAACAGTTAAAAAAAGCATTCTTCGAAAAAGAAAAGAATCTAGATAAAAAATGATATTGTCGCAAAAGTTATATAACATTTGTGACAATGTTTTTTATTCATTAGGAAATATTATTTACACATTTATTTAAATCTTTACTTTTTTTCTCAAATTTTGCTCAAAATATATCATTTGTGATTTTATTTTATGTGAATTTATCAAAAACAAAAAATGGCTTACCTAATGGATTTTTATGTGATTATATGATATAATACTGTTGTATATTTTAAAATATATTTATTGTTTGATTAGTTGATTTGTTAATCTATTTTTTCTAAGAAAGTATTGTAAATGAAATAATTATTTGAATAAATGTCACAAAAAGTATATAATATTTGTGACAGGAGATGATAGTATGTCTACTCAAGAAAAGATAATAACAAAATTAAATGAATACGGATTAAATGTATTCACAGTAAATGATTTATTCGGCATAGCTGATTATGATAATTTAAGAAAGAATCTTGAAAGAATGAATAGAGATGGCACCATAAAGAGAATTATAAGAGGTGTATATTATCTTCCTAAGTATAATAAAACATTCAATACATATAGCATCTATAATATTGAAGATGTTGCAAAAGCTATTGCTAGATGGTCAAATTGGTTAATATGTCCATCAGGTAATTATGCATTAAATATATTTGGATTATCTACGCAGGTTCCTAGTAAGTATTCATTTATTTCATCTGGACCTTATAGAAATTATGAAATTGATGGTAACATAATTGAATTTAAGAATGTCAGCCAAAAACAAATTAATAATTATTCATATATGACATTATTGACAATTCAGGCTATAAAAGAAATTGGTAAAGAAAATATAACCGACAATGATTTGTTGATAATAAAAAAACGATTATCAAATGATGAATTGGATAAATTATATGATGAGTCTAAGCAAACAATAATTTGGATTTACAATATTATTCAACGAATGAAGGAGCTATAATGAATAAATTTATAAAGCTAAATAATGAAGATAAGAACAGTTACTATTTCTAGAACTTTTTGGGAGAAAGTAACTATTTTACATAGGGAGGCCAATAGGCCTGAAAATAAAAAGATGCCAAGTAGATATTTTAGGCATTATTATGATGTTTATAAAATAGCTAATTCTATATATTTTGATAATGTAATGAAGGAAAAGTATCTTTTGGAAAAGGTTGTTTTATTTAAAACTAAATTTTACAACGATAATTGGGCTAGATATGATGAGGCTAAAATTGGTACTTTAAAATTAATTCCTCCAGCATTTAGAATGGATGAATTAAAGAAAGATTATGATAAGATGAAAGAAATGTTCTTTGATAATATAACTTCATTTGAACAAATAATGGATTTTATAAGAAGATTAGAAAGCCTAATTAATATAAAATAGAAAAATGTAATTAAGCTAGTTAAATTTTAATGAATCATAGGAATCAAGTGTCAGCTGAATCACTTGATTCTTTTTAGTATGTCGTACAAAATCTTACTTACCGTTTCAAATTTGTTACTTTGGATATTTTATGTTAGAATTATCTTATTAAAAGACGTTTTTATCATTGCAAAAGTAAATCAAAAAGATTATTATATTAAGGTATGTTTTTTTGTAGTATTGTAAAAACATGATAATAATCAATAATATTAGGGGGAAAATATTATGCTTGAACAATATGAATTATTAATTAAAATTAGAAGAAGAGTTTTTGAAGAGGTTGCTAAGCTTGCTTATGATGAGGAGGATTATCATAGATTAGCTGAGCTTCCATATGAAATATTACAAGAATCTGTAGGTAGATCTTCAATCTTCCTAGAGAGAGCTATCGTTAGAGAGAGACTTCGTCTTGCAATTGGTCTTCCTGTTAGAAAGGCTAATGAACAAGGTGCTGTATTCCAAGGCATTGAAGAGGCATTAAAGGATGAGAAGTTCTATGAGCCACCTCTAATCAATGTTATTGATTTCGCATGTAATGGTTGCCCTGAGGAATCATATTATGTTACAGATGTTTGCCAGGGTTGTTTAGCAAACCCTTGTAAGAATGTATGTCCTAAGGGTGCTATTAGGATTGTTAATGGTAGAAGCGTAATTGACCAAAGCTTATGTATTCACTGTGGTAAGTGCCATAATGTTTGTCCATATGGTGCTATCATTCATAGAGAAAGACCTTGTGCTAAGGCTTGTGGTATGCATGCAATTCATAGTGATGAAAATGGTAAGGCAGTAATTGATTATGATAAGTGTGTATCTTGTGGTATGTGTATGGTTAATTGTCCATTTGGTGCTATCGCAGATAAGTCACAAATCTTCCAATTAATTAGAGCTATTAAGAGCGAGACTGATGTATATGCTATTATCGCTCCTGCATTCTTAGGCCAATTTGGTCCTAAGGTTAACTTAAAGACTATTGATGATGCATTTAAGAAGTTAGGCTTCAAGGGTGTATTTGAGGTTTCTATTGGTGCTGACCTTTGTACAATCGAAGAGGCTAATGACTATTTAACTAATGTTCCTAGCAAGCTAAAGTTCATGGCTACATCATGCTGTCCTGCATGGAGTGTTATGGCTAAGACTGAATTCCCTGAATTCAAGGAAAATATTTCAATGGCATTAACACCAATGGTTTATACAGCTAGATTAGTTAAGAAGACTCATCCTAATTCAAAGGTTGTATTCGTTGGACCATGCTCTGCTAAGAAGCTTGAGGCATCTAGAAAGAGTGTTAGATCAGATGTTGATTTCGTATTAACATTTGAGGAATTATCTGGTATGTTCGCTGCCAAGAAGATTGAATTAAATAAGCTTCAGGAAACTGAATTAAAGAATATTACATCTGCCGATGGTAGAGGCTTCGCAGTTATGGGTGGTGTTGCTCAGGCTGTTGTTAATTCAGCTGCTAAGATTGCACCAGATAGAGAAATTAAGGTATTTGCTGCTCAAGGCTTAGATAATTGTAGAAAGATGCTTAAGGAAGCTCAACAAGGTAAGTATGATGGATATCTACTTGAGGGTATGGCTTGTCCTATGGGCTGTGTATCAGGTGCTGGTACAATAGCATCTCCAAATAGAGCTAAGGCTTTAATTGGTGTATCTCAAAGAGAAGCTAAGCTAAAGCAATCTGTTGAAACAGAATATAAGGATATGCTTGAAAGCTTAGATTAATATGTTATTAAGTGGTTTGTTTAAACAAGCCACTTTTTTTCTTGTCATATTTTTTTTATAATGTTATAATAATACTGACAAAAAAATCAGTGATAAAAAAATCAGTAAAGTTGGTGATGATATGTTTTATGGTAGAAAAAATGAGGTAAACCTAATAAGAAGTGTATTTGAAGAAAATAATAAAGCTGTTTTAATATATGGTAAAAGAAGAGTAGGAAAAACCACATTAATAAAGGAAGCTATTAAGGATTTTGAGTTTATTTATTTTGAATGTTTAGAAGATACAGTTGAAAAGAATATTGATTCATTCATTGTGACATTGAATATAAAAGGTATCACTATTCCATCGTATGTATCATTTAAGGATTTTATAGATGTGTTTTCATATTTGGATTCATTAAATAAGAAATATGTAATTGTTATCGATGAATACCCTTATTTAAAAACATTTAATAAAGCTGAATATATTGATAGTATGTTTCAAAATGTAATTGATAATCATATAAAAAATTTAAATTTAATTGTTTCTGGTTCTTCAATGAAAATAATGAATGAAATATTAAAGGAAGGTAATGCATTATTTGGTAGATTTAAAGAAACAGTGTTGGTAGAAGAATTTAATTATTTAGAAGCTTCAACATACTATTATAATGATTTAAATCCTTATGATAAGATTGCATTTTATAGTGTTTTTGGTGGTAGCCCATATATTAATGAAGCAATCAATCCTAAACTAAACTTAAAGGAAAATATAATGAATACATTTTTAAAGAATACTAATAATGTGTATAATTATGCAGATAATTTATTGTTAAGTGATTCATCTAATAGGATTCAAGCTAAAAGAATTATAAGCGCATTAGGTAATTCTAAAAAGAAATATACTGAAATTGAAAACCTGTTAGATAAAGAAAAAACAGGAAAAATAAATGTATCATTAAAATCTTTAATCGAATTAAAGCTAGTAAATAAGGTGTTTCCAATTAATAAACCTAATGATTCAAAAAAAGCATTTTATGAAATTAAGGACAATGCTATTAGATTCTTTTATACATATGTTTATAGCTATAAAAATAATCTAGAAATGTTAGGTTCAAGTGCTTTTTATGATGAATTTATAAAAGAATCATTGAATACATATGTTTCTCATAGATTTGAAGATATTTGTAGAACTTATTTTTCATTACAGGTGAAGAAGGGTGCTTTAAAAGGAATTAGAAATATTGGTACATATTATTATGATGACTCATTATCTAAGCAAAATGGTGAGTTTGATGTGGCTATAGAAACATCAGAAGGATTTAACATCTATGAGGTGAAGTATTTAAAAAAACCATTTGATATTTCTTCATTAAAAAAAGAAATAACACAAATACAAAATATAAAAGGTCTTAAAGTAAATAAGATAGGTTTTATATGTATTAATGGCTTTGATTTTAATTCTGATGAATATGAATTAATAGATGGAGATAAAATTTTTAAAATATAATAATAAATATGTTATTATATTTATGTATGATTAAAAGGAGAACGATATTATGAATTTTAAAGTTGAATTACCTACCTTTAATAATAAGTTTTATAATGTTTTAGATTTTGGTGCTAAATCTGATTATGAATTTAATAATAAAGATGCTATTCAAAAGGCTATAGATACATGTAATAAGGAAGGTGGAGGAATTGTAGTTGTTCCATCTGGTTTCTATATGAGTGGTCCTATCGAAATTAAGTCTAATGTTAATTTACATCTAGAGGAAGGAGCTTATATTAAGTTTACTAAGACAAAGAAAGAATATCCTTTATATTTTACTGAATATGAAGGAATCGAAAAGATTAGAGCTATATCTCCTGTATCTGCAGTTAATGCAACTAACATTGCGATAACTGGTAAGGGTGTTATGGATGGCTCTGGTGATTTATGGAGAGGTATTAAGAAATTTAAGCTTACTGAAAAGGAATGGGAAAGATGCTTAAAGAAATCTCCTTTTGTATTTAAGACAAATGAAACTGAAATATGGTGTCCTACTGAGACATATTATAATGGTGTATGCGGTAAGGAGCCATCATATGATGATCCTAAGGCACTTGAGATAGCATCTGAATGCTGGGATATGTATAGACCAGTATTTATATCATTTAGAAAATGTGACAAGGTATTAATTGAGGGTGTTACATTATCTAATTCACCAGCTTGGAATGTACATCCTTTATATTGTACAAATTTCACAATGAATAATGCTACAATTAAGAATAAGTTCAGTGCTCAAAATGGTGATGGTATTGATGTTGAATCATGTCAGAATGTAGAAATTGCCAATACCGTATTTGAGGTTGGCGATGATGGTATCTGTATTAAGTCTGGAAAGAATAAGAAGGCAAGAGAAACTAAGATTCCAACTAAGAATGTATGGATTCATGATTGTAAGGTATTTGACGCTCATGGTGGCTTCGTTGTTGGCTCTGAGATGTCTAGAGGTGTATCTAATATTTTAGTTGAGAATTGTACATTCTCTGGTACTGATATTGGTATTAGATTTAAGTCAGCACTTGGTCGTGGTGGAGTAGTAGAGGATATTACTATTAAGGATACTAATATGATTAATATTATTGGTGAGGCAATGATATTTACAATGGGATATGTTTTAAAGAATATCGAAGATGAAAATGAAGGAGAGGTCACTGTTGAGATGGAGGACGTTCCTGAATTTAAGAATATTACAGTTGATAATATTAGATGTAATTCAGCTAAGATTGCTTTAAAGGTTGATGGCCTTCCTCAGCTTCCTATCCATGATATTACAATTAAGAATTCTCAAATATCAGCTGATAAGGACTTTGATTTAAAGAAGTGTAATAACATTGTATTAGAAAATACAACAATTAAGATTAATAATAAGGCTGAGCATTACGAGAAGAAGATATTTAATGCATAAAGAAAAAAGTAGGACAATTGTCCTACTTTATTTTCTCTTATAAGTCTAATAATCTTAAAATGCTCTTGTTTAAAATCATGCAAATTAAGTCGCAAACCCAAAGAATCCAACCACCTAAGAAGATACGGATGATAGCTGCAACATACTTACCCTCTTGAGCTCTTGTGATGATACCACAAACCCAAGCAGTAATAGGGATAATTGCAAGAATTAAACTAACTAATGGATCTAATCCAAAATAGTCCTTCTTTCCAGATGCCATTTGAAGTGCCTCCTTCTTTAAATCTTACTTAATTATAACACGTAAACGTTTGAAATAAAATGCTTTTATGGTATAAAAATCAAAAATTTCAAACAAAAAAGCCTGAAAAGGCTTTAATGTTTTACTCTGCTTTATTTTCTGTTTCTTCAGCCTTTTCCTCTTTCTTAGCTTCATCGTTAGATTCGCTAGAAACAGTTCCAGTTATACCGAAGTTTTCTCCACCAGGAACGAATAACTTAATCTTATCCTCAGTGATGATGAATACTAAATCAACTACTGATAGAATAAATCCTGTGAATGGAATAATGAAAAGAATCATACCAATTAAAGTAGCAGTTTCCTTTGTATCAATGAACTTGAATAAACGATATAAGAAACCAATAATCCAACCCCAGAAAGGAATGAATAATAGTATCTTGACGCCCTTTGTTTGGTTATCTACCCACTCTGGAAATCCCATAAATTTAAGCCCCCTTTATAAATTCACATCCAAAATTATACTACTTTTAAAATATAGTGTAAATATTCCTGAATGTGATTTATTATTGCTTATTGACAATAACTACACAAGAATGTATAAATGTGTATTGAATAAGGAGGGATTTATATATGGCAAAGTCTTTTAATAGCTTACCTCGTTTAGTACAAATCATTTTATTATTTATTCCATTTGTTAACTGGGTTGTAGAAATTCTAGTAAGATGGTCTGATGCTTTAAATAGAGGATCTATCATTCGTCTTTTAATTGCAATCCTAGTTACAATTACTGGCGTATTCTTTGGTATCTTAGATGCTATTTGGTGTCTATTATTCCATCATATGGTTTTAGCATAATATTAGACCTTCGGGTCTTTTATTTTTGAAAAAATATTGTTAAATTAACATGATCGTACGTTGATTTTAAATCTACCAAATGTTATAATAATTGCAGAATGGTGGTAGAAAAATGAAAAATATAATTGTAAAAGATAAAGTTATAAATATTACTGGAATTGGTGACGATGATTACGTTTCACTAACTGATTTGGCTAAATTTTTAAATGAGGATGATCCAAGATATCCGATTCAGAACTGGATGAGATTAAAGGATACGATTGATTTTATTGGTTTATGGGAAATGCTAAATAATGATAATTTTAACCGCGTCGAATTCGACGCCTTTAAAAAAGAATCTGGAAGAAATTCTTTTGTAATGACACCAACAAAATGGATTAGTAAAACAAATGCTATTGGATTAAAAACTAAGGCTGGTAAATATGGAGGTGGTACATTTGCACATAGAGATATAGCATTAGAATTTGCTAGTTGGATTTCTCCAGAAGTTAAATTGTACATAATTAAAGAGTTTCAACGCTTAAAAATAGAAGAAAGCGAAGAAATTGAGTGGCAAGGTAAAAGATTATTAACAAAAATTAATTATCTAATTCATACTGATGCTATTAAAGAATATTTAATTCCTGTTAACTTAACTGAAGCACAAAAGTCTTTTATATATGCTAGTGAGGCAGACATGCTAAATGTTGCATTATTTGGTATGAGAGCTAAAGAATGGAAAGAAAAGAATCTAGATAAAAAAGGTAATATTAGAGATTATGCATCAACTATTGAACTGGCAATTTTATCTAATCTTGAATATCATAATTCATTATTGTTAAAGGATGGAATTAATCAAAAAGAGAGATTAATTACTTTAAATAATGAAGCCAATAGAGAAAAAGAATTATTTAATAAAAACAATGTAAAGGTGATAGAAAGTAAAAATGAGTAATAAACTTGGAAATAAAATAAAAGAAATTAGATTAGAGCAAGGCATGAGCCAAGATGAATTTGCTAAAGAATTAGGTTATACATCTAAATCAACTGTTAATAAAATTGAAAAAGGTGTTAATGATATGAGCTATGATAAACTCGAATTATTAATTCAAAAATTTGATCTAGAAGTAAATGAACTTTTTGATAATTTAGCTAAAGATGCTAACGCAACTATATATGAGAATAATAAATTATATAAATTAAGCGTACCAGTAAATAATACTGAAATAATAAATAAACTCAATAGTGTAGATAATGTCAGTAAATATTTAATAAAATTAATTGAAAAAGATATAAATGAACAAATATGATTTTAGGAAAGTAGTATAAAATTAATATGAAAAAATATTTTATAACAAGTGATATTCATAGCTTTTATACACCTTTTATAAAAGAATTAAATAGGAAGGGTTTTGATATCGAAAATGAAGAACATATATTAGTAATATGTGGTGATTTATTTGATAGAGGAAATGAATCATTAAAACTTTATGAATTTATTAAATCAATTCCTAAAAGCAGAAGAATATTAATACGTGGTAATCATGAATACCTATTTATTGATTTGTTAGGAAAGGATTTGCCAGATTATTATGATCATACTAATGGAACTATAAGAACATTAAATGATTTAACGAATAATAGATATGGAAACTTTTGTGATTTGATTACTGACAAAAAATTACATAATGTCAAAAAATGGTTTTTATCAGATGAATGGATAGACTATTATGAAACAAATAAGTATATTTTTACTCATGCTTTTATTCCTTTGAATATAAATCCTCTTTCATACACTAAACATATGTATAGTGTTGATACTAGCTTTTTATCATTTAAAGCAAATTGGAGAGAATCTACACCAAAGGAATTTGAAAATGCTACATGGGGTTGCCCTTGGAAGCTTGCAAAAGCTGGATTAAATAAAACTGGTAAAACAATTGTATGTGGTCACTGGCACACAGCAGATTTTTATAATAATTTAAAGAATTTAAAAGTGAAATATGACTTATATGAGAATAATCCTATATTTATATCTAAAAGATATCGAATTATTGGACTAGACGCTTGTACAGCAGCGACCAATAAAGTAAATGTACTTGTGTTTAATGAAGATGAATTATAATTTATGCTTGATTTAGGTTTTCAAATATGATATATTATAGAGGCTTGACATTAATTTGTCGAGTAAGGCACATTACTCCGCTGACAATTTGGGATTATGGTTATGAGTTTTGTTAATAAGGAGAAGACATATGGCAAAGGCAAAAGGACAAGCTTTAATTGATGAAATTACAGCTGAATACCTACAGGATAGACCATCATTCAGACCTGGTGATACTGTAAAGGTATATGTTAAGATTGTTGAAGGTGAAACTCACCGTATCCAAGCATTCGAAGGCTTAGTTATTAAGAAGCAAGGTGCTGGAATTTGTGAGACTTTCACAGTAAGAAAGATTTCTTACGGTGTTGGTGTTGAGCGTACATTCCCTGTTCACGCACCTGCAATTGACAAGATTGAAGTTATTAGAAAAGGTAAAGTACGTCGTGCTAAGTTACATTACATTCGTACATTATCTGCTAAGGCTGCTCGTATCAAGGAACGTAGATAATCTTTGGACCAGATTTCAAATCTGGTCTTTTTTCTTTGTTTTAGTCCAAAATGTGATATAATGTTATTAGTTGTAAATTGGTTTTAAACGAATAGGAGGATATAAATATGGCGTTTTATGAGGTCATAAGATATCAATCTGATGTTACAAATTGGTTATTGTATAAGCATCCGGTTGATGAGTTTAATAACAAATCAAGACTAATTGTTTCACCTGGACAGGTTGCTATCATTGTTCACAATGGTAAGATTGAAAAGATTTGTGAGGATGGAACATTTAAAATTAATAGTGAGCTATTACCATTCCTAAAGGGATTCACTAAAGCATTCTTTGGTGGTAATAACCCATATCCAATTGAAATTTATTTCGTGAATAAGATTTTAAAGCTTAATTGCTATTGGGGAACTAGTGATCCAATTAAGCTTACAGATCCTAAATATCAAATCGTTATTAATGTTAGAGCTAGAGGTCAGCTAGGATTAAGATTAACTGATTATCAATATTTCTATCAAACATTAATAGGAACATTAATGAAGAATAGTTTAATTACATTTGATATTCTTCAAGAATTCTTTAGAGGTAAGACAAATCAAATAGTAAAGAAGAGATTATCTTCATATATTATTGATAATAAGATTTCATTCCTAGAGATTGAGCCTAAGATTGATGAAATCCAAAAGGCAATTGAAGAGGAATTAAGAGAAGAGCTAGTACAATTTGGTTTCGATATTGTAAATCTATCTGTTGAATCTATCAATGTACCAGATGCTGACTTCGAAAAGCTTAATGAGATCTTACATAAGAAGGCTGAATACGAGCAGCTTGGTGATCAGGTATATCGTACAGCTAGAGGCTATGACGTATTAGAGGCTGGTGCTAATAATAATGGTTCAGCAGCCGCTATGATGGGTATCGGCATGGGTATGAATATGGGTAACCAAATGAATGGTACATCTATTATTCCACCTGCTCAAAAGGTAGAAGAAAATAAGGAAGCACCTGCTGAGAAGTGTCCAAGCTGTGGTGCTATAATAGCACCTAATGCTAAGTTCTGTGCTGAGTGTGGTACTAAGATTCTTAGAAGTTGCCCTGAATGTGGTACAGCAGTAACATTAAATCAAAAGTTCTGCCCTGAATGTGGTAAGGCATTATATAAGAAGGAGAACTAATTATGGATAGAGGAAAAGTTGGCTTTTTAATTAGTAGTGGCTTAGTATTACTAGCTGCATGCATTATTCCTATCTTTATGAATAATGATTTTGAAAGTGGTGCTTTAGTAGCTTATATTATTGCTAAGGTATTAATTTGTGGCTTGCTATTGGCAGCTATTATATATAATTTAGTATCTCCAAGCTTTAATGGTAGTAAGGGTTCTATCCTTCTTACAGCTGGAGTATTCCAATTTGTACCACTTGCTTTAAGATACATATTAAAATCAAATGTTGAATCTAAATATGTATGGTATATTGTTATTTTAGTAGTAACTCTAGCATTTTTTACTGCGATAACATTTGGCTTATCAGCTCAAAATAAGAAAATGCTACAAAGAGATGAGATTTCACAGGGTAAGGAAATCGAAGTAAAGGAAGAAAAGAGATTAGCTACAGATAATAAGGAGGATTAATCTCTTATGAGTAGTAAATATGAATGTCCTAATTGTGGATATGATTTAAATCAGTCTGAAAGAGAATGTAAATATTGTGGTTCTTTAAACCAAAACTTTGTGGCTGTTAATCATGTAGTGCCTCAAAGAAATACACCATCAATCCTAAATCAGACTAACAATAATAATCAAGCAAATCAGGGAAATACTAATACAAGCACACCACAGCAAAATAGCTTTGGATGCTTGATATTTGTATTATTATTAATATTCTGCTGGCCTGCAGCGATTGTATATCTTATAGTTAAGGGACTTGCAAAATAATGATAATAGAATTTGATAAGATTGAAGAAAAGGCAAATGAAAAATTTAATGGTGGAGAAGGCTATTTTAACGCTAGAATATTTAATGATGGTGTTAATAAGATATTAATGGGTAGATTAGAAAAAAATAATTCTATAGGTCTTCATACACATACTGGCACATCTGAAATCATTTATGTAATATCAGGTCGTGGTATCATGACTACAGATGGTAAGGAAGAGGTATTAACAGCAGGTATGGTTACTTATTGCGAAATGGGTCATAATCATACATTTAAAAATGTTGATGATGAGGATTTAAGATTTTTCGCAGTAGTTCCTAATCATAATGTATAGGAGATTATATGACTGTCGATAGAATTACTGATTATGGTAAGTTTGCTAGAGATTTAAGAAAGAATAGAAAGGAAAACCTTAATATCATGGCTTCTAAGCTTGATGTTTCTATTTCCTTCCTATCATCCCTAGAATCAGGTAAAAAGCTTGTTCCTAAGGATTTTGCAGATAAAATGATATCTGTATATAGCTTAGATGAAATTCAAAAAAATAGGCTATTAAACGCTATTGAATTAACTAATAATAAAACTATTATTAAATTAAATAGCTTATCACCTATAAAGAAGAATTTAATTTTAAATCTTGCAAGAAATATTGATAAGATATCTGATGAAAAAGCAGGAGAAATGCTTAATTTATTAAAATAGTATAATTTTGAGAAAAAAGTGTTGGAAAAAGGCCTAAAATAGCTATATTTCCAACACTTTTTATCAATTAAAAATGGCTTTACTGAGCCATTTTTCTGTGTTATAATCAAATTATAAAATATATGAAAGGAGACCAAATTAAATATTTTCAAATTCAAGGATAAATATACTTTTAGTATATTTCCATTTATGATATAATAGTTTTGTGTTTTGTTAGGAGATTATTAATATGGAAAATACTGAAAAGACAGAAGAAAAGAACATAAAAAAGAGAAGAGGAATGACAATTCCAAATATGCTTACGCTATTTAGAATTATCCTAATCCCTTTGATGATAATTATTTATTATGTAATGGGTGATTCACCATATTTATTTAATGTAGTAAGTAATGGAACATTATATTGTCTTTCTTGGAAATGGGTAATTATAGCAATTATATTCTTCGTTGCTGGATTTACTGATTTCTTTGATGGTATGATTGCTAGAAAATATAATTTAATTACTACATTTGGTAAATTCGCTGATCCTTTGGCTGATAAGATGCTTGTATTCTCATCTATGACTTTATTAGTAGTTACAGTAGCTGATGGCTTACCATATGGTCCACTAGTTCCTGTATGGTGCTTTGTTATTATGCTAATTAGAGAATTCATGGTTTCTGGTATTAGAATGCTTGCCGCATCTCGTGGTGAGGTTATCGCAGCTGGCTGGTTAGGTAAGTGGAAGACATTTATTACAATGGTTGCAATTTGGGTTTTATTTTTCTATCAAACAGCACCTTTCGTATTATATGCAGGTCAGGTATTAATGTATATCTCATGCTTATTAACATTATTAAGTGGTGCTGAATATTTATGGAATAGTAGAAAGATTGTTTTTGAATCTATTTAATAAGGAGAAAAAGATGGCGGAAAATAGAGATGCAGCATTAGAGGCTGCACTTAAGCAAATTGAAAAGGAATTCGGTAAAGGCTCTGTAATGCGTCTTGGAGATAAGGTCAATGAAAATGTAAAGGTTATATCTTCTGGATCTATTTCATTAGATAAGGCCTTAGGTGTTGGTGGATTCCCTAAGGGAAGAATCATTGAAATCTATGGTCCTGAATCTTCAGGTAAGACTACATTTGCACTTCACGCAGTAGCTAACGCACAAGCAGCTGGAGGCTATGCAGCATTTATTGATGCTGAGCATGCATTAGACCCTGTATATGCTAAGAATTTAGGCGTAGATATCGATAATTTGATTTTATCTCAGCCTGATTCAGGTGAGCAGGCTTTAGAGATTGCTGAAGCTTTAATTAAGTCTGGTTCTGTAGATGTTATTGTTATTGACTCAGTTGCGGCATTAGTTCCTGAGGCTGAATTAAATGGTGAAATGGGCGATAATCATGTAGGCTTACATGCAAGATTAATGTCACAGGCTATGAGAAAGATGGCTGGCTTAATTAGTAAGACTAATTGTGTAGCAATCTTCATTAACCAAATCAGAGAAAAGGTTGGAGTTATGTTTGGTAATCCAGAAACTACAACTGGTGGTAGAGCATTAAAGTTCTTCGCTTCTGTAAGACTTGAAATTAGAAGAGGAGAAGCTATTAAGGATGGAACTACTGTAATTGGTAATAGAACTAACATTAAGGTTGTTAAGAATAAGGTGGCACCTCCATTTAAGACAGCTGAATGTGATATTATCTATGGACAGGGTATTTCAAAGATTGGTGAAATCGTTGATTTAGCCACTGAGGCAGACATTATTCATAAGTCTGGTGCTTGGTTCTCTTATGAGGGAGAAAAGATTGGCCAGGGTAGAGAAAATGCTAAGGAATTCTTAAAGAATAATCCTGATATCGCAGCTAAAATAGAAGAACAATTAAAGACATTATAATTATAGGGGCTTTCGGAATGAAAGCCCTTTAATTTAACAATGTTTTTATTGACTTAAAAGCACCCAAAAGGTATAATAAAGGAGTGCTTGGTAGTGGAGTAATACTCAAGAGGCTCAAGAGGCTTCCCTGCTAAGGAAGTAGACCGGGTAACTGGTGCGAGGGTTCGAATCCCTCTTACTCCGCCA
>JAFSJY010000047.1 GCA_017449215.1 Acholeplasmatales bacterium
TCCACATGGATTCAAACATCATGGATTAATTATTTGTTAATGATTGTAATGTTTGGAATGGGATTAACAATGAAACCGAAGGATTTTTTAATTATTGTTAAAAATCCAAAGGATGTATTAGTTGGTTTTGTTGCACAATTTACAATAATGCCTTTAATTGCATATTTGCTATGTAAAATATTTAATTTATCTCCTGAATTGACAATTGGTGTAATTTTGGTTGGAACATGCCCAGGTGGAACAGCAAGTAATGTTATTACATACTTTTCACAAGGAGATGTATCATTATCTGTAGGCATGACATCTATAAATACATTACTTTCACCATTGTTAACTCCTGCTATAACATATTTGTTATTAAGAACTACAGTTCATATTGATTTTTTATCGATGTTTTTAAATATTATATTAGTAGTATTTGCTCCAATAATACTTGGATTATTAATAAATCATTTTTTTAATAAATTTACATCAAAAATTACTCCATTATTACCATTAATATCAACTGTTGGAATATGTTTAATTATTGCATCTGTTGTTTCTCATAATGTTTCTAATATAAAAACATGTGGTGCAATAATAATTGTTGTTGTAATAATACATAATCTATTAGGATATTTATTTGGCTTTGGTATTGCAAAATTGTTTAGAATGAATGTAAAAAGAACAAAAGCTTTATCAATTGAGATAGGTATGCAAAATTCAGGGCTTGCATCGTCATTGGCTAATTCATCATTTAATGATATAGCATTAGCTACTGTTCCGGGAGCAATATTTTCAGTTTGGCATAATATTTCAGGAGCAATACTAGCATCTATATATAGGCATTGGAATGACAAAAAAGAAATAGAAGAAGATAATTTTGAGAACGAAAAAGAAGAAAGTCAGTAATGATCCTTTCTGTTTTGACTATATTTTGATTTTATATCAATTTGGGTTTTATATATGCAAGCATATGTGTTATGTATCCGAACCAAATTAAAGGAAATGGCTTAAATAAGCCATTTTATTGATATTTTAAGACATTATATTTATAATGCCCATCAACGTATGATATAATTGAACTAACAGATAAATAGTAATTTGTAGGTGAGATAAATGAGAAAGAATTTATCAGAAATGACATTGGAGGAATTGTGGCAGTTGTTTCCTCTTGTTTTGGTAGAACACCAAGAATGTTGGAAAAACTGGTATTTGGAGGAAGAAACTCTTTTAAAAAATGCTCTTTCGAAAATGTGTAGAATCAGTCATATTGGAAGTACGGCAATACATACTATATGGTCAAAACCAATTATTGATATTCTTGTTGAAATCCCAAGGGAAGACAATTTGTTTGATTATAAAGATTTGATTATTAAAAACGGCTATATTTGTATGTCACAAAGTGAGAATAGATTATCTTTCAATAAAGGATATACAGAAAATGGTTTTGCAGAACGTACATTTCATTTGCATCTAAGATATGTAGGTGATAATAATGAATTGTATTTTAGAGATTATCTTATTGAGTTTCCTAATGTTGCAAAAGAATATGAAAAATTGAAACTTTCGTTATGGAAAAAATATGAACATAATAGAGATGCTTATACAAATGCAAAAACTGAGTTCGTGAAGAAATATACAGAGCAAGCTAAACTGATATATGGCAATAGATATTAACAAATTACAATTTATTAAACTAATCGTAATATTAAGATATTAAGCTTATTAAGAAATAAATAGGATAAAAATATGGAACCATACAATGTATGTATCCGAACCGGTTATATCTTATATAAAAGTTTGGATTTATATATGAAAATATCATGAAGTTGATTCTTCATGATTTTTTTTATTTGTTATGTTAAATATAGCCTAGGAATTTTTAATCCTAGATCAAATACAGTATATTTATATGATTTAAACAAATTATTAACAGATATAATTAAAGATATTGAAGACTATTGAAATATTAAATAATGATTTTAAAAAAGTATATAAGAATTATTTAGAAAACCAATTAAAATCTAGTTCTTTTTAAAAAATATTAGCAAACTAGTTGAAAGAGTGCTAAAAAGTGCTATAATTTAATTAGATTAGCACATTAGTATATTGAGTGCTAATAAAAAGGAGATAGAAAAATGATTAGACCATTAAATGATAATGTAGTTTTAAAAAAAGAAAAACTTGTTCGTGAAACAGCAAGCGGAATTGTATTAAGTCAAAAGGAAGAAGAACCTGAATATGCAACTGTAGTTGCTGTTTCTGAAGGAAAAAGGAATGAAAAAGGAGAAATTATTCCAATTAATCTTAAAGTAGGAGATAAAGTAGTGTATAAGACTTATAGTCCAACTAAGATTAAAATTGATAATGCAGAATATTTAATATTATCATCAAATGATATATTAGCCGTTATAGAATAGGAGATGGATAAATATGGCTAAGGTTATTAAATTTAATTCAGATGCAAGAAATTCAATGTTAAAAGGAATAGATGAACTTGCGAATACAGTAAAAGTTACATTAGGACCAAAAGGAAGAAATGTTGTTTTAGATAAGGGTTATGGTTCGCCACTAATTACAAATGATGGTGTATCAATTGCTAAAGAAATTGAATTTGATGATTCATTTATGAATATGGGTGCTAAACTAATATATGAGGTTGCTAATAATACAAATGATGTTGCAGGTGATGGAACTACAACAGCTACTTTATTAGCTCAATCAATGATTCATAGCGGATTAAGCGAAGTTGAAAGAGGTGCTAATCCAATGCTTATGAGGGAAGGAATTGATGAGGCAGCTAAGGTTGTAAGCGAAAAATTGTTAAACCATTCTCATAAAGTAGAATCTAGCAATGAGATTGCTAATGTTGCAACTATATCATCAGGTTCAAAAGAAATTGGTGATATTATTGCTAAAGCAATGGAAACTGTTGGAAAAGATGGAGTAATTAATGTTGATGAATCACGTGGTTTTGAAACTTCACTTGAAGTTACAAAAGGAATTAAATATGATAAAGGCTATATTTCACCATATATGGTTGGTGAATTAGATAAATCTAGTATTACAATGGAAGATACAGCAATTTTAGTTACAAACCAAAAAATTTCATCAATTCAAGATATTTTGCCATTGTTAGAAGAAGTTGTTAAGGTAAGAAAGCCATTATTCATTATTTGTGAAGATATGGATCAGGAAGCTGTTAATACTATTGTTCTTAATAAATTGCGTGGAACATTCAATGTTGTAGCTACTAAAGCTCCTGGCTTTGGTGACTCTTTAAATGAAACATTATCAGATATTTCATTGATTGTTGGAGCTAAGTTCATTGATAAAAATTTAAATATGGCATTAAAGGATGTCAAAATGGATGATTTAGGTGAAGCTAAAAAGATTATAGTTGAAAAGGATTCAACAACTATTATCGATGGAATTGGTAAAAAAGAAGATATTAATGCTAGAATTGATGAAATTAAAGCTATTGCCTTAAAGGAAAAATCAAAATATAGAAAAGAAGAATTACAAAAGCGTGCTGCTAAATTAGTAAATGGTGTTGCTTTAATTAAGGTTGGGGCAACAACTGAATCTGAATTAAAAGAAAAGAAATTACGTATTGAGGATGCCCTTAATGCAACAAAGGCTGCTGTATTAGAAGGTATTGTTACAGGTGGTGGATCAGCTTTAGCTGAAATCTATAAAGAAGTTAAACCAATTTTAAAAAGCGATATTACTGATGTACAACGTGGTATGAATGTTGTTATTGATTCTTTAACTTCACCACTTTATCAAATTGCTGAAAATTCTGGTTTTAGTGGTAAAAATATTGTTGAAGAACAATTACAAAAGGAATCAGGTGTTGGTTTTGATGCTAAAACTGGTGTTTGGAGTGATATGTATAAATCAGGAATTGTAGATCCAACTAAGGTTACAAGAAGTGCTATTTTAAATGCAGCATCAATTGCTGGTCTATTCTTGACTACTGAAGCTGCTGTTGGTTCTTTAAAAGAAAAAGAAGCTAAAACTAACCAAGAAATGTATTAATAAATTTTAATATTAATCTAATTAATAAAAGCCATATTAGCATATAAGCTTACTAATATGGCTTTTTTGCTTCTTTAAATAATGAGCTACGATAGGAATACAAAAATGTGTAAAAATTATTGAAAAAGGTTTGAATTCCGTGTAAAATTTATCGAAAAAGGTTTGAATTCCGTGTAAAATATATTTGGAGTTGATTCGATATGTTTAAAAGAAAAATAATGGACGAAATATTGAAATGGGAAGACTCGTTAAAAATAAAGAAACGTGCATTAGTCGTTAAAGGTTTAAGACAGGTTGGTAAGACAACCATAGTTAAGCAATACTGTGAAAAAAATACAATAATGTCATTTATATCAACTTTATGAATAATACATCACTAAAAAAATATTTGACCATGATTTAGTAGTAAATGATATAGTAAGAGATTTATCTGCAGCTATACCAACTGCTAAATTTGTTCCAAATGAGACTGTCATTATTTTTGATGAAATTCAAGAATGTGCTAATGCAAGATCTGCAATTAAGCCATTTATGATTGATGGAAGATAGTCATCTATGTTTATTTGTGATATAATTTATTCAAGAAGGCGATATAGATGAATGAACTTGAAGGAAAGAAATTAAACAAGAAAGATTATTTATTTATCTTTCTAGTATTTGGACTTGCATTTACAACAGTATTAATCATAATTTGTGAATTATCATGGGATGGTATATGTAAGGCAGCTGGTTGGGAGAAATCACTTTCAAGAGAATTAATAGAATGTTTTTTAAGAGCGGCACTTATAGAAGAATTTTTTAAATTCTTAGGTTTTATTTTAGCCA
>JAFSJY010000048.1 GCA_017449215.1 Acholeplasmatales bacterium
ATATCCCGCCTATGACTCACCCATGGAAGAAAGCATCTTTTGACGCTTTCGTAGCTAAACAAAAACACCGCCTTGAATACGATCAAAGCAGTGCTTATATTAAGTAAATTATAGGAACTTTTCAAAAGTCATTGACACAAAAATTTAAATATTTTGTCATACTAGATTTATTAATGTCCTAGTTGTAAAATAGATATGGTGATAAATATGATAAAAAGAGAAAATACTTTAGTAGTAAAAGTAGGAAATAAATATATTGGTGGAGACAATCCAATTTTAATTCAAAGTATGACTAATACTAAAACAAAGGACGTTGAGGCAACAGTAAATCAAATCCTAAGCCTAGAGGAATTAGGATGCGATATTATAAGAGTTGCAGTATTAGATAAAGAGGATGCTTATTCTATTGGAGAAATCAAAAAAAGAATTCATATTCCATTAGTAGCTGATATTCATTTCAATCCTGAATATGCAATTATAGCTATTAAGCAGGGTGTGGATAAGATTAGATTAAATCCAGGAAATATTTCTGATAAAAATAAAATTGTAGAAATAGTTAATCTATGTAAAGAAAAAAATATCCCAATTAGAATTGGAGTAAATGCTGGTTCCTTACCTAAAGGTATGGAGGTTAATGCCGAAAATATGATTAAGGCTGCTAAATCCCATATCGATATATTAGAGGAATTAGATTTCCATAATATAGTATTATCAATAAAGGCATCAAATTGTGATTTAGCTGAGGAGGCATATACATTAGCCGCTAGTACATTCCCTTATCCACTTCATGTAGGTATCACAGAGGCTGGTACTGACTTTAAGGGCTTAATTACATCTTCTATTGGATTATATAGAATATTATCTAAGGGAATAGGTAATACAATTAGAGTATCATTAACTGCAGATCCTAGATTAGAGGTTAAGGCTGCTAGAGACATTTTAAAGGAATTAAAGCTAATTAATAATGTTCCGGTAATAACATCTTGCCCAACATGTGGTAGAACACAAATAGATTTAATACCACTTGCACATCAGGTTGAGGAATTCCTATATACAGTTAAAAAGGATATCCATGTTGCTGTTATGGGCTGTGTAGTAAATGGTCCAGGTGAGGCAAGAGAGGCCGACCTAGGTATAGCTGGTGGGGTTGGTGAGGCTTTAATCTTTAAAAAGGGTGTGCCTTTAAGAAAGGTTAAAGAGGAAGATATTATATCAGAATTAAAGAAAGAAATTGATAACATGTAAAAAGAGAGCACAGCAGTGCTCTTTTCTTATGTCTTATTGGTCTCCTTCATTCTTACTTCTATTATAAATAATAGTTCCAAGTAGCTTAGCAGCAAATGTATATAAAACCTTATCCTTAGATTCCCAAGTATGGCTATTACCAACCATCTCTACTCTTAAAATACCATATTTAGTATCATTACATGCTATTTCAACGCAAAGCGCTGAATTAATAGTATTCTTTACATAGAATTCATATAATGATCTATCTTCTCCTGCTATTGCTGCCTTACGAGCATTAACAAAGAATAATCCATTATCATCAAATCTATTACAAATGCTATTATATTCCATTGGTGGAACCTCTTTATTTTGGCAATTAGTTCCAATAAATTTAGCTAATACGGCATTCTTAGATTGAACAGATAAATGATCTGGATTCATAAAATCACCTAATTCTTTAATTATACCATCAATTAAATCCTTAGTAGTTTTAGATCTATTAGCGATATTAAATAAATCACTAATAATTTCTACTGTTGAGAATTCAGTAACCTTTACCTCATTTAAAACAATATGAGAATGCTTAGCAGCTAGATAAATAATAAAGCATGGCTTACCTTTTTCTTTTCCTCTTACTAATGCCTTATTAGTAGTTAATAATAATCCTTCAACATCCTGATTATCAATTGGGTATCTAGAAATACCAGTAGTAAATGAAACAGGAACCTCACCATTTAGAATCTTCTTAGTTTGTAAATCCATATTGACATTATGGAATACCATCCAAACATCATTATATTCATTCATACCATCCAATAATACTAAATATCTATCATCACCATATTTAGCAACCATTCCCTTTTCACCAATGGCCTTGAATAATGATTCTCTACACATAGTTAATAAATTAGCACAGTCATTATTACCGTAGTTCTTATTTAAAAATTGATAGCTATCGGCAATACAAATTGCTAAAGAAAATGGCTCCTTATGTCTAATAAGATAATCTGCATACTTTAAAATTGTTTCCTTATTAAATAATCTTTTCTCCTCTTCTGGATCATAATCGATATCTAATTCCTTAAAAAACATAGCCCTATACTTGCACTCTGCCATAAAAATCACCCCTTATATTAATATTACTAAACCGATATCCTTATATTTTAATTTTAAACCAATAATCAAAAAGTATCAATAGTTAGACTTAAAAATAAAAACTGTGTATTATTTTACACAGCTTCTATTTCTTAACTATTCCCTTTAGCATGTCTATAATTACCTTACATACAGTAATCATACAATTATTATTAGATTTAATAGTATCCTTTAATTCCTTATTCCCAGGCTCAATATTTAATGCAATACCATCATCTGTTTCAGTAAATGCACCACCAATTGCTTGCTTAGAAAAATGAACACCCTCACAAGCAAATTTATATAATCTATCAAAGCCCTTATATTTTTCAGATACCTTTCTTTTTAAATATCCATCAGACATATTTTGTTCTTCATTAATCATTATTTGATTAACCTGCTCATTATTATTAATCATATCCATATATTTAATAATACCTAATTCATTAACTGATTCTAATGCTAAGCAGTTATCACATAATAATCTTAATAATGATATTTGAACAGTAACAATATAATTCTTAACAGCATATTTGCTTACAGCTAATATATCAATAGTCTTCTTTATAATCATCGCAGATAAGACTACCTCTCTAGCTAATTTATCATTTTTATATAAATAATAAATGGATTTCATCATATCCTGAAATGTCTTTATCATTTCATCTATTTTTTGTATTTCTTCCTTCATACTACCACCGATTTTATTATAACAAAAAGTCCGTTATCCGGACTTAGTTTTTTTATTTAACATTATCAATATAATAAAAATTATTTAAATATTTAAAGGAAATAAATAATTCTATTAATTCGCCACCATTTTTCTTAAAAATAAATTTACCACTAAAATCCTTATTATTAAATAAAACCAATATATTTGATTTAGTAGCCATTTCTAAATTATTATCACATTTATTTTTAAAATCCCAATCCTCATATCCTAAATATTTTAAAAATAAGCCTTCATTTTTTATAAGCTTAATATGATTATCATCCTTTAAAATAATAGTTTTATTCATATTTTCTAATTCATTAGGAATAATTAATATATTAGGGAAAAAGATTCTATCATATTTTTTATATAATGCTTCATCTAAAATAGAATAAATCAATATATCATAAACCATATCCTCATAATCACTTATTATTCTTACAAATAATCTTTGATTACCTACTTCTATAAAATATTTATATTCATTATGATTTTCAGCAATCTTAGTTATTCTTTCCTTTAAAATTTTATATGAATCATATATTTGATGTTTAAGAAGAATTTCTTTATCAAATCCTGCGAAACAATCATTATCAAATGAATAAAATAATGCTCTAAACAAATCTCTATCTAATTTTTCATTTTTAATAAAAAGCATATCTAATATTTTTTTCATTCTTATTCACTAAATAAATCTGTAGATAAATATCTATCTCCAGTATCAGGTAATAATACAACAATATTCTTACCTCTATTTTCTTCTCTTCTTGCCTCTAATATACCAGCAAATAAAGAAGCACCTGCAGATATACCAACTAGCATTCCTTCTGTCTTAGCTAAGGCTCTTGTTGCCTCATATGCATCCTCAGCATCAATTGCTAATACAACATCAACATATTCCTTATAATAATTTTCAGGAATGAAATTAGCACCAATACCTTGAATCTTATGTGGTCCTGCAAAGCCCTTAGTAATAAGTGGTGATGAGGCTGGTTCTACACCAACAATTGAAATATTCTTATTCTTTTCCTTTAAATATTTACCAACACCAGATATAGTACCACCAGTACCAATACCAGCAATAAACATATCTACCTTACCATCAGTATCATTCCAAATTTCAGGTCCTGTAGTTTTATAATGAGCAAGTGGATTAGCTGGATTTTCAAATTGACCAGCAATAATAGAGCCAGGAATTTCCTTCTTTAATTCATTAGCCTTTTCAATAGAACCCTTCATACCTAAAGCACCAGGTGTTTTAATAACCTCGGCACCATATGCCTCCATTAGCTTAATTCTTTCAATAGACATAGTATCAGGTAATACAATAATACATTTATATCCTCTTACTGCAGATATTGCACAAAGACCAATACCAGTATTACCAGATGTAGGCTCAATAATAGTCGCACCCTTCTTTAATAAGCCATTCTTCTCAGCATCTAAAATCATTTCAAGTGCTACTCTATCCTTCACTGAACCTGCTGGATTTACTGATTCTAGCTTTACTAATAAATTAGCCTTTAAATCATATTCCTTACTAAAATTATTTAATTTAATAAGGGGTGTATTACCAATTATTTCTGTAACATCATTTTTAATATTCATAATTCTCTCCTCAATTTCTAATACTATTTTATTACAAATTAATCTTTTCAAAAACTAATTTTTCAGTATTTCTTAAAATAGACATATTATTAGCTAAATATTCATTGATTTGAGAAAGATTACCATAATCTAATCCTGATAGCATTCTAATAGAATCCTTAACATATCCATTACCAGATATTTCAAATTTATCCTTCATAGCAATTCTAACAACAAATCTTAAATCATTAGATACTCTTCTATCTAATAATATTCTTTTCTTTTGATGCTCCAAAAGATTATTACTCATATAAGTAAATCCTAAATTATCACTAATTCTACATAACATCTTTTCATAGAAAATATCTCCATCAAATTCTCCATTAGAGAATAATAGATTATTATCCTTATCATAAGCGGAAATTTTTAATTTCATAAAATTCGCCTCCTTGTATTTATTTATTTTTAAATATAATAATGTTAAAATTGAATCGAGGTGTTTCTATGAAAATATTATACACTACCACGCATTCAGTTTCAATAGAGCTTCAATCTATTAACCCATATTATCATAATGAATATGATGTATATTTAAATGATGAATTCATTAAAAAAGATAATAAAAATATCTTTTCTTTATTTAATTTAAATCCCAATACTCTATACAAATTAAGAGTTAATAATAATGAGCTCATATTCAAAACAAAATACGAATCAGTTTTATTGGATGTAAAAAGATTTAATGCCAAAGGCGATGGATTAACTAATGACACAGCATTTATACAGGCTGCAATTTCAGCATGTCCAAATAATGGCACAGTTTATATTCCAAAGGGAATCTATTTAATAACATCTTTATATTTAAAATCAAATATCACATTATATTTAGATAAGGATGCAAAATTAATATCAAATATTAATAGATTAGATTATCCAATTCATCCAGGTAACTATTTAGGAATATGGGAAGGAATTGAACAGGATAATTTCGCATCTACATTAAATTTAATTAATGTCTCTAATGTAGATATCATTGGAGAGGGCATAGTTGATGGTAGAGCAGAATTATCAGATTGGTATATAAATCATAGAATTAAAAATATCGCCTGGAGAGGCCACCTCTTCTATTCCTATAAATCAGATAATATAAATATCATTGGTACTACCTTTACTCATAGTATGTCTTGGACAATTCACCCCTATATGTCAAATGATATTAATATCATAAATATCAAAATCATAAATGATAAAAATATGCCAACAACTGATGGAATAGACCCTGATTGCTCCAAAAATATAACAATCAAGGGCTCATATATTTCAGTAGGTGATGATAGTATAGTTTTAAAATCAGGATCTTATGATTTAGCCAAAAAATATAAAATACCTACAGAGAATATATTAATTGAAAATAATCTAATAGAAAATGGCCATGGAGGAGTTGTATTTGGCTCTGAGTTATCTGGTGGAATTAAAAATATAACAGTAAAAAATTGTATATTTAAAAATGGCGATAGAGGCTTAAGAATAAAAACAAGACGAGGCAGAGGCCATATCGGTATTATAGATAATATTAATTTTGATAATATAATAATGGAAAATATCAAAACTCCTTTTGTAATAAATATGTATTATAATATGGGAAATGCCGGAGGACACGAGGAATATGTATGGACTAAATCAAAATTACCATTTAATGATTTAACTCCAGTATTAGGTAAATTCTTATTTAAAAATATGAATTGTAATAATGTTTCATATGCAGGTGGAGTATTCCTAGGATTACCTGAATCTAAAATAAAGGAAATAAAAATACAAAATGTAGTATTTAATTATGATACAGATTCTAAGCCTGGCTTTCCTGTTATGATAGAGCATAAAAAAGAAATGAATAGAGTAGGTATTTACATATTAAATGTTGAAAATTTAATATTAGATGCTGTAAAATTTAATGGAAATATCGGAAATGATATTTTGGAGGAAGAATAATGGAAAGCTTATTATTTACTTTAAATGCTGTATTACCAATAATATTATGTATTGTTGTTGGATATATAGTTAAATTATTAAAAATATTCCCAGATGATTTCTGGTCAAAATTAAATAAATTATGCTTCAGAGTATTATTACCAGTTCTCCTATTTAAAAATATCTATGATATTAAATCTATTACCCTATTAGGAGAAAACTGGCAAGCATTAGTATTTTGCTCACTTGCTATAGTAGCTGTATTCTTTATAGGCTTATTAGTTGTAATGTTTACAATTAAGGATAATAGACAAAAGGGTGTAATACTTCAATGTATATTTAGATCTAATTATGCAATAATAGGCATAGGCTTAATTGAGCTTTTAGCAACCGGTGGTGATGTAGCATTAGCTAAAGGTATAGGATCAGTAATAGCTGCCTTATCAATTCCTATTTTTAATATATTAGCTATTATTTCTCTTACAATATTCATTAAAGAGGATGGAAAGAAATTTTCTATAAAGGATACATTAATAAAAATTTGTAAAAATCCATTAATCATTGGTGTAGTATTAGGTCTTATTTTTATAAGCTTTAGAGCATTAATACCAAATGATTCAAATGGAAATCCAGAATGGACATTTAGATATTTCAGTGATTATGGTGGAAATGATACATTCATTTACACAACAATAAAATATCTAGCTCAGGCTGCTTCTCCTATTGCTTTAATAGCATTAGGTGGTGGATTCTCATTTAGTGCTGTATCTAAATTAAAATTCCAAATCATAATAGGTACAGTAGCTAGGGTTGTGGCTGTCCCTGTATTATGCTTATTTGTGGCTTACTTATTAAAATTTGATAAGCCATATTTCCCAGCTTTAATAGCATTATTTGGTACACCGGTTGCCGTATCTAGTGCTCCAATGAGTGCTGAGATGAATAATGATGGAGAGCTCGCAGGGCAATTAGTTGTATGGACAACACTCGCATCCGCATTTACTTTATTCGCTATAGTATTAGTATGTAAATCTGCAGGACTTTTATAAAACAAAAAGATAATCAATTGGCTTCAAGCTATAATGATTATCTTTTTTTATCTTATTATTCAACACTCTTTAATGAAATATTGAAATCTATTTTCTTAATTTTTGGATATAGCATTAGGCTTGAAATAATAGATGATGAAACAACTATTACATATGATAATACATATGAGTACCATTTAACAGCACTTAAATTAGCAAACTCTAGTGTATTAAATATCATAGCTGTAACACCTACCGCTACAGGTATACCTATTAACGCAGCCACTACTGTAATAAAGAATAATTCTCTACATGCATATAATGCTGATTCATTATCATGGTATCCTAATACCTTTAATACTGCTATTTCTCTTACTCTTTCATCAATATTCATTGATGCTAAAGCATAAATAACTAAGACTGACATAAATAATCCAAATAATACTACTATTGTAGATAGGGTACCCATATTAGAAGCTAGATTCTTATACATAGGAACATCAGTCATACTTCTAGCAGCATTATCTAGTGAAAAGCCAATAAACACTAATATAACTGATCCTATTACTGATAGAGTAGTTAAAATCAAATTCTTCTTATTTCTAAATATATTTCTTAAGCTACTCTTAATAGAAAATGAAAATCTATTCCATAGGAATCCTATTTTTTCTAGCCAAATCTTTTTACCTGGCTTAGGAGCCTTAGCCTGCATTAATGATGCTGGTACTTCACTTAAGGCCATCTTAACAGTAATTAATGTAATAGCTACAGATACCATCACTAATAAAATACCAGTAATAATACCCATAGGTGAATTTAATTGATCTGGAATACCATTCATATCATATACAGCATTATATGATTTATAGAATACTGCTGGTACTAATCCTATACCTAAGAAATAACCACCTATAGCACCTATAATAGTTGATGAAACACTATATACTAAATACTTAATGGCTATCATTCTTTTAGAAGCACCTAATGAATAATAACAAGCAACCATAGGTCTTTCATCTGCGATTAATCTAGTTGTAATTAAATATAAAACTAATCCACAAACAACAATAAATAAAATAGGGAATATAACTGAAATAATAGCTATCTTATTATTGTAATTATAGAATAATGCATAGCTTGTATTTTCATTTAATGTTAATACCATTACTCTTTGTTCGTCTAATACCGCACCAGGTTTAACACCAAAGGCATTTGCGATTTCATTTGCGAAATTAGCACTTTCCTCTTGATATTCAGAGGTCATAAATTCATGTTTATTCTTCATTGTTACATAAATATCAGTTTTAGGTAATCTTGAAGTAATCATCTCAGGAACTGAATTTAAGCTTATATAATAAATAGAATCAACATATTTTTCTACGCTTCTATCCTTAATCATTGCACGCTCCGGATGCATTGTAGAATATAATGGGCTATCGACAATTCCAACGACTGTGAATTCCTTATTCTTAGTATTTAAATCAAATGGATATGATTCAAATGTAATCTTATCTCCTATTTTATGATTAGATGTATTATCAACATTCTTATTAATAATAATCTCATTATAATTTTTAGGCATTCTTCCGCTTACAAGCTTAGGATTAGCGATTTCATTATTATATAAATCTATAAAATATAATCTATCATATCTTCCATTATTTTCTAAATCCATACTAAAGAATGAATATGTTTTATCGACATTATTAATACCCTTTAGCTTCTCTAAATCACTATCTTGGAATCCTTTTTCCTCTGTACATTTCATTACAATATCAGGAGTTGTATAATTTGTGAAATTTTTAATATAGCTTTCCTTAAATGAGAATGGTAGCATTCCTAAGGCTGAAGCTATAGCAACTGCTAGCATAACAATTAATATATTGACTAAGTAACGGATAAACTTACTCTTAATTGTTTTAAAAACAGTTTTTAAGAATATTTTATTTTCTACCATTCAATATCCTTTATATCAACAGGATTATCATTATAGATATCTTCAGCTATTAATCCGTTTTTTACTCTAATTAAGTGATCACACATTTGTGATAAAGCTGAATTATGAGTAACAATAATAACTGTCTTCTTATCCTCTCTTGCTTGTTTAGCAAGAAGAGCTAATATTTCCTTACCAGTTTCATAATCTAGGGCACCAGTTGGTTCATCACATAAAATAATATCTGCGTTTTTAGCAATAGCTCTAGCTATAGATACTCTTTGTTGCTCACCACCAGATAATTGAGCTGGAAAATTATCTATTTTTTCTCCTAAACCTACAGATTTTAAAACTGTAATTGGGTCTAATGCGTCCTTTTTTAATTCACATGCTAATTCTACATTTTCCTTAGCTGTTAAATTAGGCATTAAATTATAAAATTGAAATACAAATCCAATTCTATTTCTTCTATAATCAATTAATTTTTTAGCATTATATTTAGCAATATCATCGCCCTGAACTAAAAGTTCACCTTGAGTTACAGTATCCATACCACCAATTAGATTTAATAATGTTGATTTACCAGCTCCAGATTGACCTAATATTACAACTAATTCACCCTTATTAATTGTAAATGACATTCCCTTAATAGCCTTAACCTTAAGCTCACCATTATCATATATTTTAATTAAATCTGTTCCTTTTAGCATTGTTTCCATAAATGCCCCCTAACTTTTTAAATCTAAAAGATATTTATTAGCTTCATCTCTAGATTTAAAAATAATAATATTTTTCTCATTTTTATATTTTTCTAACAATTCTTTTAATATAGGATAAGTATCCTTATGCCAATTAATTATCCAATCCTTAAATTTAGAATCAAATTCATCCTCTATCCAAGGCATATCACTTCTTTTAGTTCCAATTCTAGATTCAACTCCATTTAAACAAACATCAAGTGGATAATCCAAAAAGAAAATAGTATCTGCTTTTTTAAATCTAATATCATATGTTCTAGAATAATCTCCATCAATAATCCATTTATCATTATTTAATATTTGATTTAATCTCTTATCGAATTCTTCTCTTTCAATATGAGTTTTATCACTATTCCAAAAGATTGAATCTAAGTGATATGATTTTATAGTTAGTATCTTTTCTAACTTATTTGAAAAAGTCGTTTTCCCTGAACCAGATGAACCAACAACTACAATTCTATTCATTTTAACTCCTAATTAGTCTTTTTAAGACTTTCCTCATATGTACTATGATTCTTTTCATAAGGGAATAAATTATCGCCTGATGCTTTTACGATATCATCACCATTTAGATTAATATTTAATGGTCCTAATAACGTACCTATATTTAAGCTTATTTTCCTTAAATGAGTATAGTTAGTATTGTTATCTCTGTATAGATCAATTACAGTATTTAAGCTATTAATAACCGCGAATTTGGCATCAATTTCATTTATCTTCTTAATACCATTTTCAGTAATATCAACACTTACTCTTACCTTATTATCATCATTTTCTATCTTTTGCTTATTTACTCTTAATTCACCTAAAGCAAGATATACTAATGTTGAAACTAAACTTTGATATTTCTTTAAGTTATTAGCTGTTTCTTCAGTTATTAAATCACCACTATAATCCTTAGTTATTTCAATATAATCTATCTTTTGAAGATTGATTCCCCTAGATATTAATTGATTAAATAATAATACAGCTGATTTAATCTTAGGAATGATTCCTATATTTTCATTAGAATACTTATAAGCAGCTAAATTATTACCTTTAAATAAAGCAATTCCCAAATAATTATTATTTAAATATACATAACCAGTTAATGGAGTTAATTCATTTACTTTAGATTCTAATTCATCTCCTGTTAAAGGAGATAATGTATCATAATATTCCTTAAATACATCAACAAATGGCTTTAATCCCATATCAGTATTAGTTAATTCTAAGAATGTTGTTATCATATAAACAAACATAATATTGTTCTTTACTTGAAGTCCTTTAGAACCAGCAGGACAGTTATTATCATTTACCTTAGTAAAATCAGCGATAAATTGAATCTTCATATTATCTTCTAATTCTACTAAATTATTATGACCATTATATGTAGCCTTTAAAGGTATAGCAGCCTTTATATCTGCGTTTTCCATATTCGCAGTTAATACAGCATCTCTTTGATATACTTCTACATTGTCAGTAGAGCCAATAACATTGACGAAGCATTTATATGGTTCATTTTTAAATACAGCATAGATAATAGTTTCACCCTTAGTTATGCCAGTAACATTACCAGAGCCATCAACCTGTGCTATACTTTCATCTCCACTAAAGAAATTAATCTCCTTAGTTTCATTTGATATGGTAGTAGATTTTATAGTTTTTCCTACCTCTACTGTTAAATAATTATTATCAAATTTAAATTCAGCTAATCCATCACATGATGTTAAGAATAAACCAAATACTAAAACTAATAGAATAAAAAAATATTTTTTATACCTAATCATATTAATCAACTCCTAATCGTCTTTAATATTAAAATTATAAATCATTTTCATATTTTATTCAATTGAAAATAGCTTATAATAAGCTATTAAAATAATGAAAAACAGTTATTATAAAACATAATTTACAATATATAATTTTTGCTATATAATAAAGATGTCGAAAGACAAATGAGCTGAATAAAGTGAAAAGGGGATGTGACAGCATCCCCTTTTCGCATTTTTAGATACAAACGAGCTGAATAGCAATATGCATTCTAGACTACATATTACCTCAAAGAGATTCGGGCCCGATCTAGTCATCTACTAACTATTTTTTAATAGTTAATAGAATACAAGTTATCATAACAAGTATAATAACAAGAATAACTAGATATTCCATGACTAACCTCCACTTACACAGCCGTCATACCTAACTTCTGTGAAAGTCTCATTTGATCCTCCGATGCAGCACATATTGTGCCGAAATAAGTATATAATAATGTTATTTTATATGCAAATTGACTACTCTTTAAGCAACAATTTTTTTGAGAAAATTATAAAAGATAACTGTCTTTATCATCTAAATAATGCCTTAGTGATATGCCATTTTGAGAAAAAAATTAAACAAACATATACTAAAACATTTTCATAAAAAATTTAAATTTTATAGAAAAAACCTAAGCTATTTTTTTTAATGCTTAGGTTTATTTTAGCTTATAATTTTCTAATTGCTGGATGATTTGCTTTTAATTTCTTAATACCATATTCGGCACTAAACGCAACTGTAATTAAATCACCAGCTACATTAACTACAATACCATTTCCAAATGCCTTATGGCTAATTTTATCACCAACATTAAATAATACATCTGATTTAGTTGTACTATTAGTTACTGGCTTAGAAATAGGAATTCTCTTAACATCAGATGATGAAGAACTAACTGAATTCTTAATAGATGGCTTTCTATATCTTTCATAAGCGGTTGTATCCATCTCTTTAATAAATCTAGATGGATCATTATCCTCGCTACGTCCATATCTCATTCTAGACCAAGCAGATGTTAAATATAAGTGCTTTTTAGCTCTTGTTACACCAACGTAACAAATTCTTCTTTCCTCTTCAATATCAGCACTTGTAGTAGCATTCATTGATGGGAATATATTTTCCTCCATAGCTACCATAAATACTGTATTGAATTCTAGTCCCTTAGCTTGGTGATATGTAGATAATCTTACAGCATTATCATCCTTTAGCTCTTCCTTATCAGTTCTAAGTGATAAATCCTGTAAAAGCTGTTCAAGCTTTCTTTCATTTGAATCTCCATCATAGAATTCTTCAGATTCCTTTAATACTGACTTAAATTCCTTTAGGTTATCCAATCTATCTAGCTTTTCCTCTTCATCAGCGGCATTAGCCTCAATAGCATCTAAATAGCCCATTTCTTCTCCGATTATATCAACTAAATCAGGAAGCTTTACATTTTCTATAGTTGCGTAAATAGAATCCATCTTCTCTTTAAATTCTCTTAAATTTGTAGCTCCTTGACCTGAGCCTACATAATAAGGAATTGAATCATATAATGATAGATTACCATTTACTTCAGATGCTTGTTTTAGCTTAGTAATAATTGCATCTCCGATTTTTCTTTTTGGTTCATTAATAATTCTTCCAAAAGAGAAATCATCATTATGATTAATTAATAATCTTAAATAAGCAATTATATCCTTAATTTCCTTTCTAGCGAAGAAAGATAGACCTCCATATATTCTATATGGAATTCTTTCCTTAACTAGAGAATCTTCAAATTCTCTTGATAAAGCATTAGCTCTATAAAGTATAGCAAAATCCTTATATTCTAGATTTTCCTTCTTCTTTAAATCCTTTATCTTTTCTATTACAAATGAAACCTCATCAAATGATGATGTAGCATTATAATAAATAGGCTTATCACCAAATACATTATTAGATTTCATTACCTTTTTAATTTGATTAGGATTATGAGCAATAACTGAGTTTGCTAAATTAAGAATCTCAGATGTTGAACGATAATTCTTTTCCAATAATATTAGCTTAGTATTCTTAAAATCATTTCTCATTCTATTTATATTTTCAATTCCCTTAGCTCCACGGAATGAATAAATAGATTGGAAATCATCACCTACTACAAATAAGTTATGATGCTTACTTGCAAGTAATGACATAAGCTCATATTGAGGCTTATTAGTATCTTGATATTCATCTACTAAAATATATTGGAATTTAGATTGATATTTTTCTCTTATTTCTTCATTTTCTCTTAATAGCTTAATTGTTTTTAAGATTAAATCATCAAAATCAAATAAGTTATTTTCAACTAAATATTGATTATATTTATCTCTTAAAATTGGATAATAATTTTGCATATCAGGGTCATGGATGCTTACAGCCATACCATTCTTACCCTTTGATATAAGCTTTAATACCTCTTTTGGCTTAGCATCTATTTCAGAATTCTTTAATATATCTCTCATAATCTTTGCTTGATCATCATCGTCGATAATATTAAAGTTCCTCTTATAAGGCTCAATGTGATCTGATTCATCTCTTAATATTCTTACACAAAATGAATGGAATGTAGAAACCCAAAGCCATTTAGTATCCATATCTAGCATACGACCTAAACGTTCCTTCATTTCACTCGCAGCCTTATTAGTAAATGTTACAGCTAATACGCCATAAGGATTAATGCCAAGCTCTTTAATAATATATGCTATTCTTGTTGTTAAAACCTTTGTTTTACCAGATCCAGCTCCAGCCATTACCATTACTGGTCCTTCTGTATTAGTTACGGCTTCATATTGAGCTTCATTTAATCCTTCTAATAAATCCATTTTATTCCTCTCCTAAGAATTCCTCATAAGTAGTCATTCTATCTGTAATAGAGCCATCCTTGTTAAATGCAATGATTCTATTTCCAACTGTTTGTAATAATTCTGCGTCATGAGATGAGAATAGGATATTACCTTTATAGTTTGTCATACCCTCATTTAATGCAGTGATTGATTCAAGGTCTAGATGGTTTGTTGGATCCTCTAGCATTAGAATGTTTGGAGATTCAAGCATAAGCTTTGCAAACATACATCTAACCTTCTCACCACCTGATAATACATTACACTTCTTTAATGATTCCTCACCAGAGAATAGCATTCTACCTAACCATCCTCTAATAAAGCTTTCTGTTTGATCCTGTGGTGAATATTGTCTTAGCCAATCAACAAGTGATAGGTCCTTATCAAAATATTCCTTATTATCCTGAGGTAAATATCCAACAGATGTTGTAATACCCCACTTAAACTTACCGGTATAATCAGTATCCTTACCAGCTAAGATATTGAATAAAGATGTAATTTGTACTGATGATTCAGCTAAGAATGCAATTTTATCATTCTTATTAACTGTAAATGATATATCATTAAATACACCCTTCTTTGTTAAATGCTCAACAAATAGGATATCATTACCAACCTCTCTATTTGGCTTAAATCCAATGAATGGATAACGTCTAGATGATGGTTCAATATCATTAACATCAATCTTTTCTAGTAACTTCTTTCTAGATGTCGCTTGTTTAGATTTAGACTTATTAGCACTGAATCTTGCGATGAATTCTTGTAATTCCTTAATCTTATCCTGAGCCTTCTTATTTTGATCCTTAGCTTGCTTTAGGGCTAATTGTGAAGATTCATACCAGAATTCATAATTACCAACATATAATTTAATCTTACCGAAATCAACATCACAAATATGTGTACAAACATTATTTAAGAAATGTCTATCGTGAGACACGATTAATACAGTATTTTCAAAATTTAATAAGAAATTTTCTAACCATCTTGTAGACTTATAATCTAGGTTGTTTGTAGGCTCGTCTAATAATAAGATATCTGGATTACCGAATAATGCTTGAGCTAATAATACCTTAATCTTAATCTTAGCATCGATATTTTCCATTAGCTCATAATAGCATTCCTCAGGTACACCTAAGCCGGCAAGTAATGTTTCAGCATCACTTTCAGCCTCCCAGCCACCAAGCTCGGCGAATTCACCCTCAAGTTCTGCGGCTAGTAAACCATCAGCCTCACTAAAATCAGCCTTTTCATATAAAGCATCCTTTTGGTCTCTAACCTCGATTAATCTCTTATGACCTAATAAAACAGTATTTAATACAGTCTCACTATTATATGCATTTTGATCCTGCTTTAATACTGACATTCTTTCCTTCTTATCAATAATAACTTCTCCAGTATTTGATTCTAACTCACCAGATAAAACCTTTAAGAATGTTGATTTACCAGCACCATTAGCACCGATAATACCGTAACAATTACCCTTAGTAAATTGTAAATCAACATGCTCAAATAGCTTTCTAGAACCAAATTGTACTCCTAAATTTACACACTTAAGCATAAATAAATCCTCCCCATTAATTAATATAAGGGCTGCAAATTGCAGTCCTTATTATTTTACTTCTTAAATGATGACTTTAAGCCACATGTTCTATTGAATACTAGCTTTTCACTTGTAGAATCCTTATCAGTTACATAATAACCATTTCTAATAAATTGATAATGGTCTAAAGGCTTTGTGTCCTTTAGGAATGATTCTACATAACCATTTGAAATGATTAATGAATTTGGATTTAATTTTTCCATGAAATCTAAATCCTTATTTTCTTCTGTTTCATCAACCATTAATGGCTCTAATAATCTAAATTCTGCAGGAATTGCAGTTGCGGCATCTACATAATGAAGATTACCATTTGGCTTTCTTTCATTAAAGTCGCTTCTCTTAGTATCTGGATCATATGTTGCGTGAACACATGTGATATTACCATTCTCGTCCTTTTCTACTGATGTAGCCTTAATAAAGTAAGCTCTCATAAGTCTTACTTCAACATTTAAAGCTAATCTCTTCCAATTCTTATTAGGCTTTTCCTCAATGAAGTCTTCTCTTTCAATATAGATTTCTCTAGAGAAAGATAATTTTCTTGAGCCTAATTCAGGATTTTCAGTATTGTTTGGAGCTTCATTCCATTCAACCTGTCCTTCTGGATAATTATCAATAATTACCTTTAATGGATTGATAACTGCATTAGGTCTTAATGCCTTAAGCTTTAAGTCCTGACGTAATTCCTCATCTAATGTATCAGCCTCAACAGTTGAATTAATTCTAGATAGACCTGTACCTAAAATGAAATTTCTAATGGCATCAGGTGTAAATCCTTTTCTTCTTAGACCACATAAAGTAGGCATTCTTGGATCATCATATCCAGAAACCTTACCAGAATCAACTAAAGCTCTTAAATATCTCTTTGACATAATTGTATTAGTAATATTTAATCTACCAAATTCATACTGATGTGGTGTATGCTCCATCTCACACTTCTCAATGAACCAATCATATAAGATTCTATGGTTGTCATATTCTAATGAACAAAGTGAATGAGTGATTCCTTCAAATGCATCCTGAAGTGGATGAGCAAAATCATACATAGGGAAGATACACCATTTAGTACCCTGTCTATGATGATTTAAATGTAATATACGATACATTGCTGGGTCTCTCATATTGATATTTGGATGAGACATATCAATCTTAGCTCTTAATGTCTTTTCTCCATCCTTATATTTACCAGCACGCATTTCTTCAAATAATTTTAAATTTTCTTCTACTGATCTATCTCTACAAGGAGAATTCTTACCTGGTTCAGTTAATGTACCACGATATTTAGACATTTCCTCCTGTGATAAATCATCAACATATGCTAAGCCCTTCTTAATTAAAAGGATTGCCTTCTCATAAGTTTTTTCGAAATAATCAGAACCATAAAATACATTAGTAGGCTTATAACCTAACCATGCTAAGTCCTCAATAATACCATCAACAAATTCCTTATCTTCCTTTGCTGGATTAGTATCATCAAATCTTAAATTTGTAGTTCCATTAAATGCCTTAGCTAATTCAAAGTTAGTAATGATAGCTCTAGCATGACCTATATGTAAATAAGCATTAGGCTCAGGTGGGAAACGAGTTGCTATCGCATCTACCTTACCATCTCTTAAATCATTTTCCATTATAGTTTTGATAAAATTATTAATCTCTGCCATAATTTTCACTCCCTTACAACGATATTAATATTATATATTAAAACATTAAAAAACGCCACATTAAAGTAGAAATTGGACAGCCATTTATAAAGCTGTCCGTTCTTCTATACTTTTTTATAATTCGTATCTATCCTCTAATTCTAGTGAAGCAGTCGCATTTAAACTCATATCTGCATATTCATTAGGATAAGCCTTATGCTGATAATATCCAGCAACAGCTATCATAGCTGCGTTATCTGTACAATATTTGATAGATGGAATACATACATTAAATCCCTTAGCTTCTCTTTCAAATCTTTCCTTTAGTCCCTTATTAGCTGAAACACCACCAGCAACGATAATATTAGGAACATTCTTTTCCTTAGCTAGAGCTAATGTTTTTCTAACTAAAACCTCAGTTACAGAATCCTGGAATGATGCACATAGATTATTGCAATCTATTGTTTCTCCTCTTTGCTCTGCATTATGAGCTAAATTAATAACTGCACTCTTTAATCCTGAGAATGAGAAATTATAAGAGCCATCCTCTAGATAAACTCTAGGTAGCTTATAAGTATCCTTACCTAAATGAGCTAATCTATCAACATGAGGACCTCCTGGATAAGGTAATCCTACAACACGTGCAACCTTATCATATGCTTCACCTACGGCATCATCTAATGTTTCACCAATTATTTCAAATTTAAAATGGTCCTTCATATAAATTAATTCAGTGTTACCGCCAGATACTAATAATGCAATAAGAGGAAATTTCATCTCATGCTCAATCGCATTTGCATAAATATGACCAGCTAAATGATGAACACCAATAATTGGCTTATTATACATTAATGCAAAAGTCTTAGCTGCATTTACACCAACTAATAAAGAACCAATTAATCCAGGTCCTTCTGTTACTGCAACCAAATCAATATCCTCAGGTTTTACACCAGCAACCTTAAATGCTTCCTCAAAAACCATAGTTATTTGATAAACATGATGACGAGAAGCTACCTCAGGTACCACTCCACCAAACTTTTCATGTATTTTAATTTGAGTATTAATAACATTAGATAAAACCTCTTTACCATCTCTTACAATGGCAACACTAGTTTCATCACAGCTTGATTCAATTCCAAGCACTAGCATTATACATCACTCCTTGTAATCTCTTTAAAGCTTACTCTAATAAGCTTTTCAATATCCTTAGGATTCATTTCAATTTGAAGTCCTATCTTACCACCAGAAAAAATAATATTCTCATATAATAAAGCAGATTCATCTATGATAGTAGGGAATACCTTCTTCATACCAATAGGTGAGCATCCACCTCTAATATATCCAGTAACATTATTTATATCCTTAACAGCTATCATTTCTAAAGATTTAACACAAAATGCCTTAGCTGCCTTCTTTAAATCTAATTCCTGCTTTACAGGAACAACACATACATAATATATTTTATCATTACCAACAGTAACTAATGTTTTAAAAACAGTATCAGGATTTTGATTTAATAATTGTGCTACTGTTTCACCATCAACACAAACACCATCCTCATGAGGATATTCATAGGTATTATATTTAATTTTCTTTTGATCTAGCATTCTAATTGCATTAGTTTTTTCCATCTTCTAACTCCTTAAAGAAGCTATAATTATCCCTTATTTCTATAAATCCCCAAGACTTATAAATATTTATTGGATAATCATCCTTTTCAGCCTCAATATCAATTAATTTAATTCCTCTTTTTTCTAAATCAACTAAAGAATAATTAAATAATGCTTTGCCATATCCCTTATTTCTATATGACTCTAAAATAACAAATTCCTCAAGTTTAGCCATAGATTCATAAACATAGGCATGAATCATACCAACTAAAATATCATTATCAAATGCTAAATAACAAATGAATTTATCATTATTAGCTAGCATATCAGTTAATCTATTAGCATTACCTACTGCGTAGATTTCACCAAATCTTAAATCTTCCTTATAAATGAAATTTCTTAAATTTGCATAATCATTAAATTCAAAGATTCTACATTTATAATCATTTACATTATTAAGCTTAAGATTATAAATATGACTTACTAGATTTACAGTAATATCCTTTTCATAATCCTTTAAATATTCGCTTAAATCAACATTTGAATCAATCTTGATAAATTTTCTTTTGTTATCCTTTAAAATTGATTTAATGCCCTTTTTATCATTAGTTACATAGAAATTAGAACAATACTTATCCTTTTGATTATCATCATAATAATTAATGTAATTATCATGAATTTCCTTTTTAGAAAACTCTAAAGTATAATTCTCCTCTATCTCATCAATATCTATAAATTTAAATTCAAGTACTAAGGCATTTTCACCATTACTATAATAATTCTTTCTTACAGATATTTGCTTATAACCAATCTTTTTATATAGGTTAATAGCATTTATATTTGATTCTCTAACCTCTAAAATAGATGATTTAGCACCTAATGTATTTAGGTATGATAATACATAGGAAATAAGCTTTTTACCTATTCCTTGATGTTGATATTCCTTATCAACACAGAAATTTAATATTTCAACTATTTCACCATCAAACATAGTTGAAATATAGCCTAATAGCTTATTATTTTCTACATAACAATAATAATATGCCAAAGGTGATCTAATAGCCATATCTAGCATCTTTTCACCTAAGGTAGTTCCTAATGTATTATTTTCAAGCTCAACTATTTTAGATACATCATCATAATTAATTCTTCTTATCATGAAGATTTCTCTCCGCTTCTGTATCTCTTAAATAATTAGGAACTAATAAATGAGGCTCATCTACCTTTACCTTATACTTTAAGCAATATAAAGGATCAACCTTCATATTATCCTCAGTAACATCATAGTCATGTTCCTTATTTAATAATTCATTTGTATCATACATACACTCATTTAGGATATATTCATCATTATTAGTATTTAATATCATTCCAAATGAATTGCCACGTCTAGCATCTATTCTAGCTAAAACATTACCCTTATAGCCAGATGCCATTAGCTTTAATGTAGAAATTGAATATAAGTTCTTATTTCCAAATACAGATAGCATCTTACAAACTGTAACTGCCATTCTTACACCAGTATATGAACCAGGTCCGATACCTACAATAATATCATCTAAATCAAATGCCTTAATATTGTTTTCATTCAGTATTTCTTCTACCTTTAAAACAATATTTTTAGCATGGTCATTTCTTCCCTCTAAATATATTTCCTTTAAAACATTATTATCCTTAAGAAGAGCAACATATAATGTTTTAGTTGCTGAATCTAAAATTAAAGTATACATTATAATGCCTCCTCAATTTCCTTATATCTACCAATACCTGTAATATTTATTTTTCTATTAAATTCATCTATTCTTTTCATCTCAATTAATAAATATTCATTAGGCAATAATTCTTCTACCTGATATGGCCATTCAATTACACATACATTGTTACTTTCAATGTGCTCCTCTAGATCAAAATCATTATTTATACCATCTAAACGATATAAATCTAAATGATGTAAATCACATCTAGATCCCTTATATTCCTTAACAATTGTAAATGTTGGAGAATTAATAATTTTAGTGACACCTAATGCTTTACCAATACCTTTTGTAATTGTTGTTTTACCACATGATAAATCACCAACTAATAGCACTGTATCAGATGCCTTTAATAAATTACCAATTTTTTCTCCTAATGAAACTGTTTCATTAGCATTTGAAGTTTTAAATGTCTTCATATAACCACCTCAAGTCCCTATATATTATACTCTTATTTTAATAAAATACAAAAGACATTGAATGTTATTCAATTTCTTTTAATCTCTTTTCTAAATATTCAGGCAATTCTTCTATTATCTTATACTTTGATACACCTAATTTTAATGTACTTCTATTTAATGATGTCTTAGCTACATAGTTATCGGCATCCTTACAAAGTAATAAACCAATAGTTTCGTTATCTCCTTCAGTTCTTTCCAAGTCATCTACTGCATTCACATAGAATATTAATTGACCTAAATGATCTGGCTTAAACTTTCCTAATTTAACTTCAATTACTACATAGGCATGTATCTTCGTATGATACATTAATAAATCAACATAGAATTCTTCATCAGTCGGCGTAATTAATTTATACTCTTTACCTAATAAAGAAAAGCCAGAACCAAGTTCATTTAAAAATTTAATGATGTTATCTATCATTTGATTCTTTAAGTCTTTTTCGGTTTTTAATTTATTCTTATCTAAGAAATCTATTACAATTGTATCTTTAAATAATTCCTTTATTGAATCATCTGATTTTACCACTTCAGTAGTATCTGGTTCTATTAATGAACGTTCATATGCCTTCATCTCTATTTGGTTCATTACCATCGCTCTTGACCAGCCATATTTATGTGTGGCATTTATATACCAAAGCATTTCTTTATGTGATTTTGATTTAGGTATAATCACAGTTACTAAAGTGCCCCAAGGAATTTGGCCAACAGGCTGTTGGCTTATTTCAACAAATGTAAATTCACTTGAAAACTGAGACATATATTTCAAATTTTGTTTTGAATATCCTTTTCCATATTCTTTTAAATCATTAGCTAGATTTTGAATATATTTACTACCCCATGTCTTTCTTTGGTTTATAATAGTACCTATTTCATAATATGTCATAATCATAGCACTATTAACTACTACCATAGCCTTATTCTGATTTTGTTTAATAGTTTCCTTAATTTTGTTTAAATCATTAAAATAATCTTTTTCTAACATTTCTTTATTCATGTTTTCTTCCTCCATATACAGTAATAAGAGACATGATGTGTTAAAAAATTGAAAAAAAGAGCAAACTTTTTTAATTTGTTTGCTCAGTTTAGTTATTATTTAATTACTTTTCCCAAGGGAATACATAATTTAATTTTAATGTGTCTCTAACAGCTGACATTTCCTTCTGAACAGGCTCAGAAACAGGTACACCCTTATCCTTTCTATCCTGCCATACTAGATATTCCTTTTCACCAGCTGAATAGATTCTTTCCTCGCCAGGTGCCTTCTTAGAAGCTCTTATAGCCCTAATAATATCTCCACCCTTTTTACGACATAATTCTTCACCTAAGAAATGGTTTGTATCAATTGCGATAAAGAAATGGCCTAAGCGTGGAGATGTTTTATTTCCATCCTTATCCTTACCCTTTAAATCCTTACCATACCAGCCATCCTGTAATACTGAAGATAATAATTCGACTGCAAGTGCATATCCAAAGCCCTTATATCCACCTAATGCTTCTCCAATACCACCTAATGTAGTTAAGGCAGCCTCACCACTTCTAATCTTCTTTAATGCAACTCCAGCATCACCCTCAACTGGCTTACCATCTAATCCAACAACAGTACCAGGATGAACATCCTCTCCTATTCTTTCATAATATTCAATCTTGCCATTTTGAGTAATTGAAGTTGCACAATCTAAAATAAAATCAAACGGTTCATCAGTTGGGATACCAATTGTTAATGGGTTTGTTCCAAACATACCCTCAACACCAAATGTTGGGGCAACTGATGGTCTTGCATTTGTACCTGTAATACCAATACAGCCAGCCTTAGTAGCCATAGTTGCATAATATCCTGCAATACCATAGTGGCATGAATTTCTAACAACTACCATACCCATACCATATTTCTTAGCCTTTTTAATTGCAAGGGCCATAGACTTATATCCAATAACCTGACCCATTCCGTCATGTCCATCAACTACCGCTGTAGTTTCAGTTTCCTTTATAATTTCATAATTAGTAACAGGCTTTTGAATACCATCTACAATTCTATCAATATACATTGGCTTAAATCTATTACAGCCATGAGATTCAATACCTCTTTTATCTGATTCTAATAATACATCTGTACAAATCTTAGCATCCTCTCTTGGAACACCATATCCAACAAACGCATCAGTAATAAAATCATAAGCTGTTTTCCAATCTAAAAATACTTTTCCCATATTTATTCCTCCTAGTATTAATCGTTAAGTATATATTTAAGTATAACATTAAAAATAAAAAGATTAAACCTACTAAGAGATTTAATCTTTTAAAATCTATTCTTCTTTTGCTTTAAATACTTTGATAATTCCAAATGTACAGAAATAGAAAGCTAAGCCTAAGAATAAACCACCAGTAACATCTGTAATATAATGCATACCAGAAGCTACTCTACCAAATAGTACTAAAGCTATCATACTTATAGCTAATAATAATGAACCATATTTAGCTATCTTATTTTCATATGCAAAGCATATAAATCCATGAGAAGCTAATGCTAGGAATGTAGTTATTAGAACGTGAGTTGATGGGAATGATCCTTCAACCTTATGTGTTGGTCTTACATTAATTTTAATTACATAATCAAATAATAACCATAAAGCTACCATTAATACTAATGCAATACCAAAGATGATAATTTCTATATCTACCTTAAATAAGCTCTTTCTTGTAATTAATTGATATAATCCTAAACATGCCTCAAATACAACTACTGTAAATGTAACATACATTAATAAATCAGTCATTGTATCAATATTATCCTTGTAGCTATAACTTACAAGATTATTAATATGAGATAATCCTACCTCTTGTCCTGATTCTGCAATAACTGCCTTATCTACATTTAATAATAGCATTAATATTATAAATAATACTAAAAATGAACAGCCTAATATTGTATATAAATTTATAAATTTCTTCACTATATCAGCTCCTAACAAGCTTCATTATAGCACTAATTAGAACTAAATTCTAACATTAATTATACAATCTATAATTTAAATCCAATAGCTTCCTTTCTTTCACTAACAAATCTAGAATAAATGCCATTATTTTTAATTAATTCATCATGCTTACCCATTTCAGCAATCTTACCATCATCAATAACAATAATATTATCAGCATTTCTAACAGTTTTTAATCTATGAGCAATCATAATTACTGTCTTATTCTTAGTTAATGCATCTATAGCATTAATAAGCTTCTCTTCATTTTCTGGGTCTACATTCGCCGTTGCTACATCTAAAATTACAATCTTAGAGTTCTTTAATATAGCACGTGCTATAGATAATCTTTGTAATTCACCACCAGATAACGTAGAACCACCTTCACCAATAATTGTATTAATACCTTCTGGTAAATCATATACAAACTGGCAGCATGCTAAATCTAGTGCATTCTTAATTTCTTCTTCAGTTGCGTCCTCTTTAGCAATTCTTAAATTATTGATGATTGTATCATTAAATAAATATACATTTTGGAATACAAATGTAAAATTCTCCATCAATGAATCAATATTATAATCCTTAACATTTTTACCATCTAATAATACTTCACCATCTTGAACATCCCAAAATCTTGCCATTAAATGACAGATAGTTGTTTTACCACTGCCAGATGGGCCAACAAAGGCAACCTTTGTATTTTCTTTAATATTAAATGATACATTATTAATAATCTTTTTCTTATCATATGAGAAAGATACATTCTTAAATTCAATATCTGAAGATTTAGTTTGATATTTTTCTCCGCTTATATTCATTGTTTCAATAGATAAAATTTCATTACCTCTTTCAACGCATCTTTCAATAATCTTTGATAAAGCACTAAATGTTCCCATTGCATCTAATCCAGCATAAATGATATAGCTTGCAATAATAACTGTCATTGTAACTGCTAAATCATTATAGCCATTAATGAATAATAGGATTGCAACTATAGTCATACATACACCAATTAATCTTGTAATATATGTTTGAATAGTCTGGACAGGAATCATCTTTAATTCACAATTTTGATATAGCTTAGTTCCTCTTTCATTTGCTTCATTAAATCTCTTTGAATATTTACCATATAGGTTATATGATTTAATCTCAGATATACCTAAAACATAATCTAATGTCGCAGATATTACTTCTACATCAACCTTTTCCTTATCAGGTGCAAATTTCTTACCTAAATATTTAATCCAGCTATTAAATAATAAGAACACAATTACACCAGCTAAGGCTACTAATGCAATTCTCCAGTCAAAGAAGAAAAGTGATATTACTACAATTAAAGTGTTTATTAATCCTGTAGTAACTAGCATTACTACTCTTGTTGCTATATCATCTAATTGCTCCATTGTATTTGTTGTTACAGATGTAATATATGCTAATGAATTAGTATTGAAATATCCCATAGGAACATATCTTAAATGCTCTGCAATTTCAATTCTTTTTTCGGCTGCAGTTGAATATCCACCATCAACCTGTAGCATTGAAGATGCATATCTAAATACAACAGATAAGCATACAGGTATTAGCATAATTAAGAATGAATATAAAACAGTCATTAAATCAAATGTACCTTCAAATATGTTTTTAAACATAAACCATATTGCAGGTAATTTAGCCGCCTCACACAATCCCATTAATACTGTAAGTAATATAGCTAAATAGAATTGCTTCTTTCTTTTTGGTGAGCAAAATTTAAAAAATACTCTAAGCATCTTAATCATTTGAATCACCATCCTTTCCAGCGATATGACTTAACCACATATTCTTATATAATTCTGATTTTTTCAATAATTCCTCATGCTTACCATGAGCTTCTATTCTACCATCATTAACTAATACAATATCATCACTATTAACAATAGTTGATAATCTATGAGCTATTACAATAACTGTCTTATCCTTAACAAGACTAGCTATTGATTTTTGAATAATAGCTTCGTTTTCTGGGTCTGTATATGCTGTAGCTTCATCCAAAATAACAATTTTAGAATTCTTCATCATAGCTCTAGCAATAGATATTCTTTGACGTTCTCCACCAGATAGATGAGAACCAGCATCACCAACAATGGTATCATATCCATTTTCTAAATTCATAATGAAATCATGAACTCCACACTTCTTACATACCTCTATTACATCCTCGTCTGTTGCCTCTAAATTACCCATCTTAATATTTTCTTTAATAGAAACATTAAATAAATAATTATTTTGAGATACATAAGAAACCATTTTGTTATAATCCTCTAATGTTAAATCCTTTATATTAGCTCCACCAATATAAATATCACCCTTATTAGGATCCCAAAGTGACGCTATTAATTTAGCAATAGTTGATTTACCAGCACCAGATGGACCTACAAGCGCAATTTGTGAATTTGCTTTTATTTCTAAATTTACATCATGTAGTATCTCTTTATCATCATATCCAAATGATACATCCTTAACTAATACACTTGAATCCTTAGGTAATGCCTTAGATTGATTAGGTCTTTCAAGTCTCTTAATAGATACAATTTCATCAATTTCTCCAAAAATTGTTTTAGCCTTATGTATATCATCTACTTGACCCATTGAACTAATGAGTGGTGAAATTAATCCAACTGACATTAATACACATATTACAAATACCTCAAGCGTAATAATACTATTGTAATATAATATACCACCTATTGGAAGTACTGCAAGTAATGTATATGGAGCAACAGCCATTGCAATACTAAATGCTATATTACAATTTCTTTGCCAGTCTACGAAGCAATCAGCACCTTCCTTGGCAGCCTTCTTAAATTTTTCATAAGATGATTCACTCTTACCAAATGCTTTAATAACCTCTATACCATTAATATACTCAACTGCTGTATCATTTAATACTTTAGTTTTATTAATACAATTATTCCAATACTTCTCATATCCGATTGACATGGATAAATAAGCAACCATACCTACTACAAATGGTATTAAAGCTATCAATGCCATTTGCCAGCTTATTACAAGTAAATATATAAATGTTCCAATAAAGCCCAAAATATTACCAGTAAATTCAGGTATAACATGGGCAAGTGCAGTTTCAGTTGAATCAATACGCTCACATAATGTATTCTTTAATGAACCTGAGTTATGTGATTTAACATCTCCTAGTGATGCATAAGCAAGTGAATCAACAGCTCTCTTTCTTACACCCTTAATTGTTTGATATGCCGCTATATGTGATAAGGATGTAGATATAATATGGAACGCACCCTTAACAAAGAATAATACTAATAAAAGTATTATATCTAAGGTATAAGCACTAAAATCTTTATTACCTTCAATTAGCTTATTGATTATGCTAGCAATAAAATAAAATGGTATTATTCCAGCTGCGACAGATATTAAAGATGTAATAATACTAAATATATAATATTTCTTCTTTGGCCCTGCATAATCAAAGATTATTGAAAACAAACCTCTTTTTTTCATTTTCCCTCCTAAAATCCCAATAAACTTCTAAAGCCTACAGTATAAAAATCATTTATCTCATTACAAATATTTAATAATTCCTCCTTTTCTAATTCTTTATCTAATAAATTTAAATAAGCCTCTAAATAGGAATCCAATAAAACCCTAAATGAAACTAAATTAAAATCCTTTATTTTATATCCACTATTCTTCATCTGATTAATGTATTTTATTGTCGCCTCATATTCATAATTAACAATAAAATCCTTAAACCACTTTTTTCTTTCCCTAACCAGTAAATTAACTAAATCATTATATTCTCCAAATAATAAGCCATATTGGAATCCGCCATCATGCTCAAAGTACCATATCTCAGATACCATTTCCTTTTTTAAGTAATCATTATCGGTTTCCTCAATATATTTAGTTATTTGATTAAAGTAATTTATAAATGGGCTAATAACTGCCTCAAATATCTCTTCCTTGTTATTAAAATGTCTATATATTGCAGTAGCTGTAATATGACATTTAGAGGCTATACTTCTAAGTGATGCATTATTATATCCCTTCTTAATAAATTCTTCTTTTGAGACTTTTAATATAAGATCCTTAGTTTCCATTTCGGCTCCCTTCGTTAACATTGTTAACTATTAGTTAGTATAGACTAACTCGTATATTAATTCAATACACTTAAATAAAGTGTGAACACTAATTAATTTTGTTAACATAACATAAAGGCAGGAATAAATCCTGCCTAATATTTTATAAAGTATCATCCTTTAAAGCTAATGCTAAATTAATCTTTGATATCTTTCTTGATTCAATTAAATAAACAAGTATAAACGCACCAGCACCAATGCCTAATATAACTGGATATAAATATGGAGCTACATAGAAATCTAGCCATCCACTCATCTTATTCTTTAAGACAATATCCCAAGCAATCTTAATAAAGAACTGAGCTATAAATGTTGATATTACTAAAGAAATAAGAGTTATTATTCCAGTTGAAACATTATATATTTTATTAATGTCAAATGTTTTATATCCTATGATTTTAAGCATAGATATTTGATTTTGATTCTTCTCAATAACAATCTTTGCTAATAAGAATATTAATAAAGCAAATAATATAATTGAAATTGCTGTAAATAATACAAATACTCTTCCCATTGAATCAGTAAGCTGGTTAGATACTACAATTAAATCATCTAAGGAAATTACCTTATAGATATATTCATCACTAATATCTAATTTATTATCAGAAAAATATGATGTTAAATAATCATCAAATGTATCCTGGAAGTATTCAGAATCCATGAATATAATTAATGTTCCTGTTGTTTGATATACTCCTTCTACATTTAATTTATATGTATTATCATTATATTTTTCTTCTAATTTAATAGTATCTCCTTCTTTAAATCCATACTTAGATTTTAAATCTGATGATACTATTACCTTATTCGTTTTTTCGATATTTAAGTTCTTTAAATATTTAGATTCATCTCCATATTTAGATACTCCAAATATCATTATTTGATCATTTCCATAATCAATAGTCTTAACATATAGCTTTTCACCATCTAATCCATCTATATCAGTTTTTAGAATAGTTTGATATGGAGCTATTTGTGACTTTACAACCTCATCCTTATAATGATCTAATAATGGATCCATCATAAGACCAAATAATAATATTATAGAAGCTAGTAAAGTACCAAAGAATAATGCTATATAAGTTCCTTTATTTTGCAATATTACTCTAATTTGAAATCTAGATATAAAATTAATTCTATGTGCTAATCTTATTACCTTCTTATTCTTCTTAGTAACTAATTGATTCTTTAATAAATTTAAGCTTGGTATTAATAATACCTTTAAAATTACTAAGAAATTAATGATTAATACCATTAAGATTGGTAATATTGTTGTATATAATAATGCCTTAGGATTATAGAAGGTTGTATAAATAGGTAATGAATATGAATGATAATATAATGATACAATATAACTCTTTAGCCATGTGTAAGCTAATATATTACCAAATACTCCAGCAAGCAATGTGATTAAAGTTGGTAATATTAGATATTGAATTAATAATTCAGTATTCTTATAACCCATTGCCTTTAATGTACCAATTGATTTAGCTTCTCTTTCTATTTGACTCTTAATAGATAAAGCAAATACAAACGCAAGTCCAAATACGATAATCGCACCAAAGACTAGCATCATTGTTAGGTCTCCCTCTAAATCATCGATAGTAAAGTGAATTGCCTGGTTATCCTCCTTAGATAATAAGCTATCTAATTTGTTACCATTAGATAATAATTTAACATAAATATTTTTAGTTAATTCAGATGTTTTATCATGTGCTTCCTTATCCTCTAATCTATTAGGATATAGATACGCATAGTTATAAACAATATTATCATTAGATATACTATTAAATGCTTCATCATTTACTAATGATATAGAAAAGTTATTAGCATCAAACATTGAATCTGTATTATTTTTAAATAGTGCAGAATAATCAAATAAAGAAATAGTAGCTGTTAGCTTATATTCCTTATTTTCGATTTTAATATGATTACCAATCTTTAATTTATTGTTATCACAATATAATCTATCTAATGCTATTTCATTATTCTTTGATGGTAATTCTCCTTCATGAATACACCATTTATTAATATCATTTCTATCACTTATTTTATAAATTCTGATAGTATGTGAAGATGATTCTACATCCTTATAATAAAGGTTATATATTGTAATATTTTCCTCTTCTTCAATTTCATCTATTAGATTTTCATCTATTTCATTGGTTGCTGTAAAATGACCATCCTCTAATTTGTAATCACTAATTCCATCATAATATGTTTGAATCATAGAATCATTACCAATCATATACCCACTACATAGGGCTATTGGTAATGCTAAGAATAAAAACATTATAATGTATTTAATGATATCATGCTTAAATTCTCTAGGTAATCTTTTAAATAATGGATTTCTCATAGCTCAAGATCAACTGCCTTTACCTTATCAATATTTTTATCAATTGATTTAATACTACCATCCTTTAGTCTAATGATAGTATCAGCCATTTTAGCAATATTCTCATTATGAGTAACCATAATAATTGAAGTATTATATTTTTCCTTTACCTTTTCAATTAGCTCTAATATTTGCTTAGATGTATCACTATCTAAGGCTCCTGTTGGCTCATCACATAATAATAAATTTGGATTTTTAATTATAGCACGGCCAATAGATGTACGCTGTTGTTGTCCACCAGAAAGCTGTGCTGGTATTTTATTTTCATGCTTCTTTAAGCCAAGCACAAATAAGAGCTCCTCAATATCTAAATGCTTTTTAGATAAATAAGCTCCTACCTCGATATTTTCTCTTACTGTTAAATTAGGTATTAGATTATAGCTTTGAAAAACATATCCCAAATTCTTTCTTCTATAAGCTATTCTTTCCTTTTCAGACATGTTTTCAATGTATTCTCCATCAATTCCAACACGTCCTGAATCTAATGTATCAATACCTCCAATAATATTTAAAAGAGTTGATTTACCTGAACCTGATGGTCCAAGTAAAACAACCATTTCTCCTTTTTCTACTTCAAAAGATATTCCTTTCAAAACCTGAAATTTATTTTCACCTTCACCATATGATTTTTTAATATTTTCAATATCAATAAACATAGCCTCTCCCCCAAGATAGTGAAAACTAAATATTTAATTCTCCAATAAATTTTTGATATTCACTATCGTCAATATCAGATGCTCCACCATTAACAATTAATCCATTTGTTACTAGGTTAGCACCAACCTCTGCTTCCCAATTTCTCATCCATTCGCCGTCTCCCCAACCGTAAGAACCAAATAGGGCAACCTTCTTATCGCCAATAGATGCCATAACCTCATCATAGAATGGCTTAAATTCAGCATCCTCTAATTCTTCAGCTCCCATTGCTGGACAACCAAAGATAATTAAATCATTTTCAAGTGCGTCACTTGCAGAAATTGCACTCACACTAAATGCATCGCATCCTAAATCAGCTGCGATTTTATTTGCAATCTCCTCTGTATTTCCTGTTCCACTCCAATAAACAACAATCTTTTTCATTTCTTCTCCTTACCTTATTTCATAAAATTTTCTATAGGAAAGCCTTTATCAATCATTTTAATCACACAATTCTTACATCTAGTATATTTGCTAAATAATTCTAGCTTTTCATCTAAATTAGAATAAACCTTCCAATAGCCTGTATATAAGCATTTCTTATTTTCGATGAATGATTTTATATCACTTAGGTCATATCCTAAAAAAACGCCAATTTCATGTGGAAAATCATCATAAGCAATTCTTTCCTTTAAGCATAGAAGCATTGAATCAATACTACTTACATCATATCCAAGCTCTTTTAAAAATTCCTTGTTAGAATTTCTATTTAATTCTCTTTCTAGTACTCTTTTTCTATAAATTAAAATAAGTACCTTGTTCTTATCTTTTTTTAAGATATAGAAACGAAAATTAGTGAACTTTTTATTTAATTCTTCTATCTCCTTAAATAAATCATCGCTATAATCTACATTTATTAAATTAGATGCCTTAATACCACATAGGGCAGGCGCTGAATGTATAGCTAACGCTCTTTGTAATTGTGTTGACATAGTAATCTCTCCCAGTTAGTTTTAACTAACCAACAATATAATATCACTATTTTAGGTTAGTGTCAACTAACTATATAAAAATAAAAAAGAGGACTAGCATAGCTAGTCCAACTCTAATTTACTATTCGCCCTTGAAAGCCTTACTCATAGCGATGAAACTTTCTTCACTTAATGAAGCACCACCGACTAAACCGCCATCAACATCTGGCTGAGCAACTAATTCAGCAACGTTATCTGGCTTCATAGATCCACCATATAAGATTCTTACTCTATCAGCTACGTCATTGCCATATAATCCAGCAAGCTTTTCACGGATATACTTACATGCAGCCTCAGCTTGTTCACTTGATGCAGTCTTACCTGTACCAATTGCCCAAATAGGCTCGTAAGCAACTACGATATTTTCAGGGTCATCGAATTCAACGCCCTCAAATGCCTTAGTAATTTGTCTTTCTAAGACATTGTTTGTAAGCTTTGATTCACGCTCACTTAAATCCTCACCAACACATACAATTGGCTTTAAATCATATTCTAATGCCTTCTTAATTTTAGCATTAACAATAGAATCTGTCTCGTTATAATATTGACGTCTTTCACTATGTCCGATAATAACATACTTAACGCCAGTATCCTTTAACATAATTGGAGAAATTTCACCAGTATAAGCACCCTTATCATTTTCGTTCATGTTTTGGGCACCAACCTGTAAAATATCGGCTCTCTTTACAATATCACGAAGTATTATTGCAGGAGCACAAATAATACAGTCTACTCCATTTTTAGGTAATTTATAATCAACGCCTAATACAAAATGAATAGCTTCATCTCTGGTTTTATTCATTTTCCAGTTGCCTGCTAAGATTGGTCTTCTCATAAAATCTTCCTCTACTTTCAATACTATTTTAACAATAATACTCTTCTAATAATCTTCCCTTAAATATTCAATTTTTACTTCTCGTCTACGCAAGCAATACCGGGTAAAGTCTTACCTTCTAGATATTCTAATGAAGCTCCACCACCAGTTGAAATGTGAGAAACCTTAGAAGCATATCCTAATTGTTCAGCTGCAGCGGCAGAGTCACCACCACCGATAATTGTAGCAGCACCTTCCTTAGTTAACTTAGCTAATAAGTCACAAACACCAACTGTACCAGCAGCATAGTTCTTCATTTCGAATACACCCATAGGTCCATTCCATACAACAGTCTTAGCACCAGCTAATTCCTTAGCAAATAAATCTAATGTCTTAGGTCCGATATCTAAGCCCATATCAGCAGCTGCAAACTTATCAACATCCTTTGCAACACCTGGAACATCCTCAAATGCAGTATTAACAACAGCATCTACTGGTAAAACAATCTTACCATTAGCCTTAGCTAATAAATTCTTAGCTAAATCAACGAATTCTTGCTCCTCACATCTTGAAGCACCAACGTTATAGCCTTGTGCCTTTAAGAATGTGAACATCATAGCACCACCAACTAAAACCTTGTCAGCCTTCTCAAGTAATGCTTCAATTACACCAATCTTATCAGATACCTTTGAACCACCTAAAATAGCAACATATGGTCTAACTGGATTATCTACAGCACCACCAATGAACTTAATTTCCTTCTCTAATAAGAAACCAGCAGCAGTCTCTGATACATTTGCAGCGATACCAACATTTGAAGCAGCAGCTCTATGAGCAGTACCGAATGCATCGTTTACAAATACATCACCTAATGATGCCCAGTACTTACCTAATTCAGCATCATTCTTAGACTCCTTCTTAACTTCCTTACCAGCTACTAAATCGAAATCCTCGTTTCTAGTATTAGCGAACATTAAAATTTCGCCTTCCTTTAAACTAGCTGCAGCGTCTTCTAATTCCTTGCCTCTAGTTGCGTTAACAAATTTAACAGGCTTCTTGATTAATTCCTCTAAACGCTTAGCAACAGGAGCGATATTATTCTTTTCAATATCAGCTGCCTCCTTAACACGTCCTAAATGAGAGAATACGATTGCCTTACCACCGTTATTAACTACATACTCAATTGTAGGTAATGCAGCACGTACACGTGTATCATCTGTGATAACACCATTCTTCATAGGAACGTTGAAATCAACACGAATTAATACTTTCTTTCCCTTCACCTTTAAATCTGAAACAATTTTCTTAGCCATTTTCTATAATCCTCCTACTAAAAAAACACATTTTTACTAAAAGATATTATAACATAAATATTATAATATAATCAATAAAACTCTCTAACTATCGTATGAAAACATTTTAAATTTTTATTATCTCTCTTACCTGAAATGAATCCTCATTTCTATTATCCTTTTTAAGAGTACCTCTTAAAAGATATAATTCATTAGAATTGGGAATTATTCCTAAATTTTCGTAATCCTTATGGAACATTACTCCCCTTAATGATAATGCCTCATCATACACCTCAAATGATAGCATTGACTCATTGTTCTTCTTTGTTTTAACCTCTTTTACATTTCTAAATGCGCAAATGATTTGATTAGGCTCATTATATCTTAAATCATTAATTGAATTCGCTTTAAATCTTTTTCTTAATTCATTATTATTTGAAAATATATTATATTCTAGATTAATACCTAAATATTTCTTTTCATTATCAGCAAGATAATCAAAATCATATTCATCCTTAACTTCAACCATATTAATGAATTCAGAGAATCCACCAATATCCTTTTCTATTTCAGATATTAAGGATTTTTTTGTTCTATCAAAAGAATCTAGGGCACCACTATATATTAATGCCTCTAATGTTGCCTTATTTAAAAAGCTACATCTATTTAATAAATCATTAATATCTAAGAATATTCCCTTTTCTCTTTCCTCTAATATCTTTTCAGGAATTATTTTTCCTAAAGAATAAATTGAAGATAAAGGCATATATAATGCATTATTAGCTTTAACAAATTTAGTGCTTGATATATTAATATCAGGCTTTCTTATTATTAATCCATGAGATTTAGCATAATTAATATAGCTAATCATAGTATCCTTAGATGAAATAGAATAATTTAATATATTAGCCATAAATTCAGGGAATCTATTAGCCTTAAACCATGCTATTTGATAGCTTAGCTCAGCATAAACTACAGTATGTGATTTATTAAATCCATAATCTGCGAATTTATAAATTAAATCATATATTTCTAATGCTAATTCCTTCTTGTATCCATTATTAATACTTCTATTTATAAAATCTTCCTTTAAAGATATTAATTTAGAAGCATTCTTCTTTGATACAGCACGTCTTAATAAATCAGCCTCACCTAATGAGAAACCAGCAAACTTTCTAGCAATTTGCATAATCTGCTCCTGATATACAATAACACCATACGTATCCTTTAAAATAGGCTCTAAATCAGGATGAATATAATGAATAGCACCACCATGCTTACATCTAATAAATTCAGGAATATTATCCATAGGTCCTGGTCTATATAAAGCAAGTACCGCAACTAAGTCATTAAAGCATGTAGGCTTTAAATCAATTAATACTCTTCTAAATCCACTCTTTTCAAGCTGGAATATTCCTAATGTATCTCCACGCTGTAATAAATTAAATACCTTAGGATCATTATGAGGAAGCTTATATAAATCAGCTCTTTTCATATTACAATCCTTCATCATTCCAGATAGCATTGTTAAATTATTTAAAGCAAGGAAATCCATCTTTAATAATCCAATAGCCTCTAAATCAGATGCTTCAAACTGAGATTGTAATAAGTCATTACTACCCTCGGAAAGTGGAATAACATCACTTAATTCATCGCTAGATAAAATAACACCAGCAGCGTGTGTAGAAATATTTCTAGGTAGTTTTTCTAATCTCTTAGCAATTGATAAGAATTTAGATAATTCAATATCTCTTTCCTTATATTCCTCTATTAGCTTATCAAAGCCATATTCTTCTACCATAGCTGCTAATTTAGATATTCTATTTTGATCTATCTTAGTTACACGAGATAAATCATTAATAGATGATTTTAATTGGAATCTACCAAATGTAGAAATACTACATACATGGTCCTTTCCATATAAATCCTTTACATATGAAATAACTCTATCTCTATCAACATCAGGAAAATCTGTATCAATATCTGGCATTGATACTCTTTCTGGATTTAAGAATCTTTCAAATAATAAATCATATTCTAATGGATCTACATCAGTAATTCCTAAGGTATAAGCAACTAAGCTTCCAGCTGCGCTACCTCTACCTGGTCCTACTAATATTCCATTTTGTTTTGAATATCTAATGAAATCCCAAACAATTAAGAAATAATCATTATATCCCATTTTAGATATAACACTAAGCTCATATTTTAATCTATCTACATAATTAGAAAATAGCTTACCTCTTTTTTCTAATCCCTTATGACATAGGGCCTTTAGATATGTTTCTGAATCAACATTTTTTGTATTAGGAAATTTAGGTAATTTAACTCTACCATTAAATAAATCTAAATTAATGCTATTAATAACATTATCTAATTCAGAACTTACAGGTGGATTAGATAAAAATGAATAATCATCAAATTCATTAATTACCTCATCATATCCATCTATTTTTCTTAATACCTGATAAACATCATAATCTTCACTATTTAAATATTTAAGCTCATGAATTTCTAATGCTTTAATTCCATAGCTATTAGCATATTCTTCCATTTTCTTATTATCATTTAGCTTAGATATTTTATTAGTATAGGATACACCAATATATCCATTCATATTCTTAATTTTATCTAATACTAGATTTAAGGATTCGAAATCAGCTGAATATAATAAATCATCTAAATATGAATCATTAAATACAAAAACAGATACAAGATTATCCTTGTAATCCTTTAGATAATCTAATGTATCTGTATTATTTAATTTGACCTCAGTAGTAATCTTTAATAATGCTTTAAAGCCTTCATTATTTTTAGCATATAATAATACTTTTGATTTTCTTAAATCAATTGTATATGTATATTCTAATCCAATGATTGGCTTAATATTATTATCCTTACATGCCTTATAGAATTTATATGCACCATGCATATTAGAATCAGTTATACTTAAATAATCAAAATTATTATTTTTAGCATAGCTAATATAATCATCTAATCTAGTAGCGGAAGCCAAAATATTATATTCAGTTTTACCATATAAGAATCCCTTCATGATATCACCTAAAATACACAATCAACTATAATAATTTTACTATATTATGGATTCTATTTAAACTTTTTTCTTTTTTTAATTATAAATTTATTTA
>JAFSJY010000049.1 GCA_017449215.1 Acholeplasmatales bacterium
AAAAATATTTAAAAAAACGTAAATATTTTTACCAATTCAATAATATAGCTTTATTAAATGATATAATTTAATCAACTTTTGGTTGAATTACATATAATCCCCTAAACTCAACCATTGGTTTGTATACATGCTTATATAAATTATTTACACTTAAGGTGAAGGAGAAAACCAACATGGATATGATTAAGGTTGGTAGATTTATTTCTACAAAGAGAAAGGAACAAAATCTTACTCAGATGCAACTAGCAGAAAAACTATCTATAACTGATAGAGCTGTATCTAAATGGGAATGTGGTAAGGCACTACCAGATTCATCTATTATGATAGAGCTATGTGAGATTTTAAACATTAGTGTAAATGAATTATTAACAGGGGAGGAAATAGAAATGGAAAAATATGATAAGCAAGTAGAAAAAAATTTAATTGAATTAGTAAAACAAAAAGAAGAATCAGATAAGAGATTATTAAATATTGAAATTGTATTAATGGCAATAAGTATAACATTCTTTATTGCAATAATTGCAATAGTATCATTTGTTGATATGCCTCTATGGGCTAAGATAGTAATAGGTATAGGTGGATTTATTCAATTATTGGCTTCAACATTAATATGCTTTAGAATAGAACAAAAGGCTGGATATTATGAATGCCAAGAATGTCATCATAGATATGTTCCTACTTTTTTACAATCAAGTATTGCACCACATATGGGAAGAACAAAATATATGAAATGCCCTAAATGTGGTAAAAAATCATGGCAAAGAAAGGTCATATCAAAAAAAGATAATGATTAATTATCTTAATGCTTTCTTAATATTGGTTGAGTAACATATTGTTTGAGGAGATAAATTATGGAAGAAATAAATTATATTTTTAAAGCAAATAATTTAACAAAAAAATATAAAGAACAATATGCATTAAATAATGTTAATATGCATATAGAAAAGGGAGATATCTATGGCTTTGTTGGTGAAAATGGTGCTGGTAAAACAACTGTTATTAGATTAATCTGTGGTTTAATTTCACCAACAGAAGGATCATTTGAATTATTTGGTGTAGATAATAAGAATAAGGGTATTTTAGCTGTTAGAAGAAAGATTAATGGTATTGTAGAAGCTGTATCTATTAATAAGAATATGACTGCATTAGATAATCTAAAATTTCAATGTATGATTTGTAATTTAAAAAAGTCAAATGAAGAGCTAGAAGGCTTATTAGATAGTGTAGGATTAAAGCATAATGATATTAAAAATAAGCTTACAAATGATTTTTCGTTAGGTATGAGACAAAGATTAGGATTAGCTATTGCGATGCTTTCTAATCCTGAATTTATTATTTTAGATGAACCAATGAATGGTCTTGATCCTCAAGGTTTTATAGATGTAAGAGAAGCTATTATTAGATTAAATAAAATGGGTGTTACATTCCTAATTTCAAGTCATATTTTAACAGAACTAGATAAGGTCTGTAATAGAATAGGTTTTATTTCTCATGGTGTAATATTAGAGGAATTAACAATTGATGAGCTTCATCATAAGGCAAGAAGGAAGATTCAAATAAAGAATAAAGCTATAGAATTATTAAAGAATAAACTAATTGCTGAATTTGGTTTAAATGAAGTATTAATTGAGAATAATACCTTATTTATTTATGATGACATTGATATTAATGTGATTATGAGATTCCTTGTTAATAATGATATTACAGTAGAAGAAATAGGAATTAAGCAGGATACTATCGAAGATTATTACATTAGCTTAATAGTAGGAGGTAATAGAAATGCTTAGTTTATTAAAGGCTGATTTTTATCGTATGCTTAAAAGTAAGATTACTATAGTAAGTCTTATTTTAGCAACTATATTTCCTATATTTGTAGCACTTCTGTATTATGCAATATCTAAGATGCCTATGGAAGGTAGTCCTGAGGATATAGAAGCTGTATCTAAGATGTTTACTGCAAGAGCTATGATAGGTTCATCATTCTCCTTTACTAATGGTATAGGAATAATTATTCCAATCTTTGGCGCTATCTTTGTTTCTAGTGATTTAAAGAATGGTACATTAAGAAATAAGATTGTTATTGGACATGATCGTAAGTCAATTTATTTATCTCATTTAATAACATCAATTATTTATTTTTTAGCCATTATGATTATTTATGTATCAGTCATGGCTTTAGTGTCATGTTTAATATTTGGATATGGTATGGATGTTAATGTAAAGGAATTAGCATTTGTTCTTATTATTGGCTTTTCTAGCTATATATTCGCCGCTACTATTTCAACATTGTTTAATATCTTAATTGATTCAACATCTGTTGCGATTATATTAACTGTAGCTTGTTGCTTAGGTTTATCATTATTATGTGCTATATTAGCAATGATTGAAGGAGATAAATATCAAGGGATTTTATATTTTGTTCCTTTGTTTGCGAATGCTGTTATGGGAACAACTTTTGTAACAAGTAAGCTATTTATTGAAGGTATTATATCTTTAGCTTTATTTAGCGCTATTAATTTAGCTTTAGGTATGTATATTTTTGTAAAGAAGGATTTAAAATAATTATTATGAGTAATATTGTTTAATAACATATTACTCTTTTTTCTTTTTAATCATTTAATGATATAATATTATTGCTAGGAGTTTGATATAATGTTTACTAAATTACCAAGAACTAAAGTATTTAGAGATCCATTATATGGATACATAACAGTTGATTACAAAATAATTAGCGATTTAATTGATACTAAGGAAATTCAAAGATTAAGAAGAATAAGACAGCTTGCTGGTGTTGGAATGGTATTCCAAACAGCAGAGCATTCTAGATTTACTCATTCCCTAGGTGCTTATCATATGGCTAATCTTGTAATCAAAAATGTTGATGGCATGAATGAAATACCAGAATATGAAAAGGTATTATTTTTATGTGCTGCCCTATTACATGATGTAGGACATGGTCCATTTTCACATGCCTTTGAAAATGTTATATCAATTTCTCACGAAGAATATACTACTAAAATAATCAAAACAAATGGAACTGAAATTAATAAGGTACTAAGCATTCAAGAGGGCTTAGCTGACGATATTGCAAGTGTTATTGAACATGATGGTAAATATCCATTAATTGAATCATTAGTATCATCTCAATTAGATGTTGATAGAATGGATTATTTATCTAGAGATGCCTATATGACTGGTGCGGCATATGGTAATATTGATTACTTCAGAATTATGAGAAGTATGAGAGTATTAGATAATAAGATAATTTGTAAAGCATCAGGTGTACATTCTATTGAATCATATCTAATGAGTAGATATCATATGTATTTCCAGGTTTATTATCATCCAACTGCTAGAAGCTTTGAGGTTGTATTAGAGGCTATTTATCAAAGAATCCTAGACTTACATAAGGAAGGTTATCGCTTTGAGGCAAAGATTGGTACCTTTATTAAGGTATTAAATGATTCTAATAATTTAGAAGCATATAATGAATTAGATGATTATTATGTTACAGGCTTTATTAAGCAATTAGCTCATTCTAAGGATAAGGTTCTAGCAAAGCTTTGTAAGGCATTTTTAAATAGAAATTTATTTAAGGTAGTAGATTTAGCTGATGATCCAGATCCTGCATTTATTGAGGAATTAAATAATAAATATGGCAATGACCCATATTTCTATAAGAGAGTAAGTGCAAAGGGTCAAGCATATATGCATAGTAAAAAGAGTGATATTAATGACATTAAGGTATTATTACCTAATGGATCTATAAAATCATTAGATCAATATTCTCCAATAATAAAGAGCTTAGTATCATCAAGCTATACAGAAATAAATAGAATTTATTATTTTGAGGATTAAAATGGAAGATATTATAGTTGTAGAAGGAACTCATGATGTTATTAAAATCCATGAAGCATATCCTAATGCTAAATGTGTAATAACTAATGGCTCTGAGATTAGTATTGAAACTATTAATTATATTAAGGAATTAAGTAAGAATCATAATATAATCGTTTTTACTGACCCTGATCACCCAGGCGAAAGAATAAGATCAAAGATAGAAGAAATAGTACCAAATTGTAAGCATGCCTTTATTAGAAAGAAGGATGCTCATTCATCTAATAATAAAAAGCTAGGTGTTGAGCACGCAACTAAGGAAGTAATAATTGAATGCTTAGAAAATGTTTATGAGAATAATACATCAAATGAAACTATAACTAATTTAGATTTATTTGATTTAGGTTTAACCGGAAAGAAAGATAGTGCCTTATTAAGAGATAAGATATCTGATAAGCTTAATATAGGTAGACCTAATAATAAAACATTTTTAAAAAGATTAAATTTAATTGGTATTACTAGAAAGAATTTAGAGGAAATTATATGCCAAATAAAATAGGTAATTCTGCCTTTATTAATACAACAATGAAAGCAAATGATATTCATGCTAAAAAGAAGTTTGGTCAAAACTTCTTAAAGGATGAAAAGATATTAAATGAAATAGTAGATGTATCTGAATGTGATAAGGATACATTAGTAATAGAGGTAGGTCCAGGCTTAGGCTCATTAACTGAGGTTTTATGTAAAAAGGCTGGATTTGTTTTAGCTTATGAAATTGATAATGAATTAATTCCAATTTTAAGAGAGAATTTAAAATATTATGATAATTTTGATATTATTAATCAGGATATTTTAGAAGCCGATATTAATTCAGATATCAATAAATATAAGAAGACTTTTAAGAATGTATATTTAGTAGCTAATCTACCATATTACATTACTACTCCAATTATTTTAAATACACTATCAAAGACTGAGCTAATTACTAGATATGTCATGATGATGCAAAAGGAAGTAGCTCTAAGATTAACATCTAAGCCTAAGACAAAGGATTACGCAGCTATTAGTATTGCTATTCAATATAGAGGAATTGCTAAGACTAGAATAAATGTTCCTAGAACTGCATTTATTCCTGCTCCTAATGTTGATTCAGCTGTTGTTAGATTAGATTTATATGAAGAGAAGAAATATTTTCCTAAGGATGAAAAATTATTTTTTGATTTAGTTAAGGCTTCATTTACTCAAAGAAGAAAGACATTAGTAAATAATTTAGGTAATAAATATCCTAAGGAATTTATTTATCAAATGCTAGAAAATAATGGATTTAAGCAATCCATTAGAGCTGAGGAATTATCTATTGATGATTTTATTAAATTAAGTGATTATATTAAGGAAAAGCTTGTATGATAAAAGAAAAAGCATATGCAAAAATAAATTTAGCACTAGAGGTAATGGATGAGAAAGATGGATATCATATGGTTAATAACCTTATGATGCCTATCGATATCTATGATGAATTAGAATTTGAAAAGGATAATAATATTAGTATATTAAATGATCCATTTCCAAATGATAATATCATTACTAAGGCTGCTAAATTATTTTTTGAATATACCAAAATTAATGGTGGTGTATTCATTAAATTAAAAAAGAATATTCCAAATCAGGCTGGTTTAGCTGGTGGGTCAACGGATGGTGCGGCAACACTAAGAGGCTTAAATAAGCTATATGATGCTAAGCTATCTAATGATGAATTAAAGGAATTAGGGGCTAAGCTTGGTAGTGATGTTCCATTCTTTATTGAAGAAAAATCAGCACTTTGTACTGGAAGAGGAGAAAAGATTAATATAATTAAATCTAATATAGATTCCTTTAAGATTTTATTAATTAAGCCAGAGGCTGGCTTATCTACTAAGGAAGTATATAAGAACTATGAATATAAGGGTATTAATAAAGAAAAGGAATTATCTAATTTATTAAAGGCCTTAGAGAATAATGATTTTGATTTATTAAAAAACAATATATTTAATGATTTAGGCGAGGTTGCCTTATCTTTAAATAAGGATATGGAAAATATCTTCGTTAAATTATCATTAATTGGACTTAAGGTATATGTATCTGGGTCTGGTCCTACTATGTATATTTTGGATTATAATGATGAGGATTTAGATATAATAAAGAATATGTTCGACGCGTCCGTTTTTATTATGGAATGCAGAAGCAAATAAAAAACATTATACATATTATCAATTTTTTGTTATAACCGGAGTTTGCCTAAATATTAGATATCGAAATAAAAAATAGCACGTAATAGGGCCGTCATTTGCTCATGCGTGCTATTTTTAGTCTTTATTTTATGTACTACATTTATGTACTACTATGACAATTTAATATTG
>JAFSJY010000050.1 GCA_017449215.1 Acholeplasmatales bacterium
ATTTTATTGTGTGAACAGCGATATTATACCATTAAAGCGGCTCCGGGTTCGATTCCCCGAGCGTTTTTTTGTTTTTTTAAGCATAGAAAAAGGCTGTGAAAGCCTACTTTTTAAAAGTTAGGTTTTTTCACAGCCCCTTTTCCTTTATATTGATAAATTATTTTTATATTGCTACAATTTAAATATAAAGGCCCTAGTCAAAACTAAGGGGGTGTGGGGGAAATTCCGCTAGTCGAAAATGAGTGGGAACCCCTGTACAGAATCGAGTGGTTAATGAACCATAATTAAAAAATTGAGGTGACTTTTGAAGGTCACCTCTTTTTACATACACTTGATAATTGTTATTTTGAATATTTTATTGGTTCATCTTTGTTTAATCCAAACATTACTCGGTTTCGAAATCTATTGAAATTGCTATATCAACATCCATCTGACATTATTTTATCTATTCTACCATTTAGTGATTCCATAGGACCGTTAGATAATCTTTTTCCATCAATTCTTATGAATGAATTTATTATTTCTGTTTTCCAATTAGCTAAAGTACACCCAAAATCTCTAAACTCTTGTCTTGGGAATGCTTTAAATCTATCGATGAAATCAGGTATTATTGTTAAAGCTTCTTCGTATGATCCTACAAGATTAAATTCTCTATATTCCTCTTTTAATTCGTAGGCAGCTTTTAATGTATCAGAGATAGCTAACAAATGTGATAGAACCTCGTGCTTGTCGTGTAAATACGAAAAGTGAGAATTAGGATGCCAGGTATATTTTAGTTTATTAAAATCCTCTTTTAAGAAGTAGTGAAAAGTTTTTAGTAGCCAATATATTCCTGTTTTATCAGTATCTTTTCTGTCGGCATATTGATTCATAATAGATTTTCTAATCGTATCAATAGCTTCGTTTAAATGCTTGATAACATGAAAAGAATCGACAGCAACGTATTCGAGATTTGGAAACATTTGAAACGAAATATTCTTATACGTTTCCCACATATCCATAGTGACGTATTTAACGATTAATCGCTCACTTACAGGGATATGTGCAAAATAATTTTCTAATACATTTTTACGCCTAGAATCAATTAAATCTAATAAAGTATTTGAGATAGGATCGTAAATGGTACAACAGTAGCTTGTCTTTGTTAAACCAGATAGATAATTTTCATCAAATGAAATTACTTTAGTTAAAGTATGTCGTCTAATATCAATGTGTTTATCAAATAAAGCCATTATAGATGTTTTTGGAACAAAAAATTCTATGCTAGCATCTTTGAATGTCAATCTAGGATTTCTAAATTGATTTAATAAATATAATGTTCCGATGGCAGTTATATTACAATCAGCTAGTGTGTTTGGTTGTAAGCAAGTATGACCACATTCTCTACATTTAAATTTATATTGATTAAAAAGTAAAAGAACATTTCTTCCTTTTAGTACAGGATGATGAATTCTTTTAACAGTTTTATCATGGATATTAAGTCTATTAGAATGACAATATGGACATTCTCTAGAAGTAATATTTAGATAAATGTATCCAGTAATAGAATTGTTCTTAGAATCAATAGAAAAAGAAGATTTCGTGTTATCAATATTTGAGTTTGTTAGTAATAGTAATTTTAATAAATCGGTGTTATCATTATTTATGGATCCTCCTTGTTATGTAGTGTATGCAAATCTATAATAACATGAGGATCTTTTTTGATTCTATAATAACAAGTCAAAAATAGGTGGGAGCATATGCAATAATACAACCACTCATTTCTGAACAGCTATATCAATCCCACCTATTCTTGAACTTTACTAATATAAATATCTATTCAATAATTGAGTATTAGTGATATTTCTTATTTGAAATATTAATATGAGTATTTATATATAAAACATATAAAAATCAAAAATAGGGCAAATTTATAGCTAATAGAAGGCCGGTGATTAATATGAAAAAGATTGTAAGTTTATTATTTATATTTATATCTATGATTGTGCTTACTTCATGTGGAAATGATGTAAAGATTGAGAATTATGATGTAATGCATGAAACTGAATTTGGTGGAGTTTATATTAAAATCGAAATTGATGATTTTAATGAATTTGAATTTGGAGATAGTGTAGATATTGAATTTACTAATGAACAAAAGAAAAAGAAGGTCGATTACTTTTCGACCCTCTTAATTTTTTGTTCAAATTTATTCTTATTTTGATTCTTTGGTAAATCTACTGGATAATTTCCAGAGAAGCAACCATCACAGAATGAGCATTTAGAATTAGATGCCAGTTTATGTGCTCCATCGATAGATAAATAAGCAAGTGAAGTCGCACCAATTTCTTTAGCTATTTCATCTACTGTATCATATTTACAAGCTATTAGATTCTCTTCTGAATCAATATCAGTACCAAAATAGCAAGGATGCTTAAATGCAGGAGAAGATATTCTTAAATGAACCTCCTTAGCACCATTATCCTTTAATAGCTTAATGATTCTAGCACTTGTTGTTCCTCTTACGATTGAGTCATCAATTAGAATAACTCTTTTATTATTTACAGTTTCTTTAATTACATTTAGTTTAATATTAACTGCAGATTCTCTTTCTTCCTGAGTTGGCTTAATAAAGCATCTACCAATATATTTATTTTTTACAAAGCCTATTCCATATGGAATACCTGATTCCATAGAATAGCCTATAGCGGCATCTAAGCCTGAATCAGGAACACCAATAACTATATCAGCGTCTACCTTAGATTCTCTTGCTAGAATTTTACCTGCGTTTATTCTTGCCATATGTACTGATGATCCTTCAATAATAGAATCACCTCTAGCAAAATAGATAAATTCAAATACACATAATGATGTCTTATTTGTAGGTATATAAGAAGAAGATAAGCCTTCACTTGAAATAGTTAATATTTCACCCGGATTAATATCTCTAATGAATTTAGCGCCAATAGAATCTATAGCACATGACTCACTAGTTACTACATATCCACCTGTATTTGTTATACCTAAGCATAATGGTCTAAAGCCATTAGGATCTCTAAATGCGATTAGCTTTGTCGCTGACATAGCTATACAGGAATAGGCACCTTTAATTATTTGCATAGAGTTTTTAATTGCTTCCTCAATTGAGCCTGATTTTAATCTTTCCTTTACAATTGTATAAGCGATATCCTCTGTATCTGATGTACCATGGAAGATAGCACCATCTAGCTCAAACTTTTCTCTAATCTCAGCTGCGTTAGTTAAATTACCATTATGAGCAAGTGCTAGATTACCTTTATTATGTCTTATTACTAATGGTTGAACATTATTAATGTTATTACCACCAGTAGTAGAATATCTAACATGGCCAATTGCCATATTACCTAGTCCTAGCTTAGATAGGCTTTCCTTATTAAACACATCCCCTACTAGACCAATTCCCTTATGTGCTTCAAATACACCATTATCACATACAGTGATTCCACAGGCCTCCTGGCCTCTATGTTGTAGAGCATATAATCCTAAATATACCTTATTTGCTACATTAGTTGTATGATTTTCAAAAATACCAAATACACCACATTCTTCATGGATTGAATTAAACATATTATTTACCACTATTTCCGTAATTTTTTAATACTCTAGCTGATGGATCGTTAACATTACAATTTTCCCAATTCTTATTAGGCATCCAGAAGTCAACAATCATCTCACTTTGGTTAGGATAATATTTTTCAAATATTTCTCTATATAATAATGATTCCTTAGTAAAAGGAGTAGAATGACTGTATTTCTTTCTTAATTCCTCATATTCAGAATCTGTATATTTATTATTTGCATATTCCTTTAAATAATCTACCATTGAATGACCTACAGCGTCACTAAATGCGGCTTTTTCACGCATTAGAATACTATAAGGTAATATATTATCTGTTTCAAATGCTTTTCTTAATAAATATTTACCCATATTATAGTTATTCATTTTTAATTCTGGGTTAATACTCATTACATATTTAACAAAATCTAAATCACCAAATGGAACTCTAGCCTCTAATGAGTTAGAAGAAATACATCTATCAGCTCTTAGTACATCATACATATGTAATTCCTTTACTCTCTTAATAGATTCATTTTGAAATTCTAAAGCATTAGGAGCGAAATCTGTATATTTATAACCAAATAGCTCATCTGATATTTCACCAGTTAATATTACCTTTATATCAGATTGCTCATGTATTGCCTTACATAATAAATACATACCAATTGATGCTCTAATTGTTGTAATATCATATGTACCTAATATTTCAATAACATGCTCTAAGGCATTTAATACATCATCCTTAGTGATTATTATTTCGTGATGATTTGAGCTAATAAAATCACTAACCTCCTTAGCGTATTTTAAGTCGATGGCATCTGTATTCATACCAATAGAGAATGTTTCAATTTTCTTATTTAATTTCTTAGCTGCGATTGCACATACTAAGCTTGAATCTAATCCACCAGATAATAAAAAGCCAACCTTTGAATCTGATACTAATCTTTTGTTTACACCTTCAACTAATTTATCATGGATATTTTTAGTTATATTATCTAAGCTATCGTCGATAATAGTATCTACCTTAGTTATATCGTTATAGCAAATGAATTTACCATTTTTATAGTAATGTCCTGGGGGAAATGGTAATACCTTCTTTGCTATAGAAGTGATACATTTAGGCTCTGATGCAAAAATGATATTATTATCATTATCATAGCCATAATATAATGGTCTAATTCCAATAGGATCACGAGCTGCAATTATTTCCTTAGTAAATTCATTATAAATAATTAAGGCAAATTCAGCATCTAGCATTTTAAACATATCTTCCTTATATAATTCATATAATGGAAGAAGTATTTCACAGTCTGATTCACTATTAAATTTATATCCCTTATTAATTAATTCGTCCTTTATTTTTTTATAGCCATAAATTTCACCATTACATACTAAATGATAATTATAGTGATTGAATGGCTGCATGCCTGATTCGTCTACGCCCATAATAGCTAATCTTTCAAATGCTAATCTTGCATTAGAAAAGCTAGCCTCTCTATACATATCAGGTCCTCTAGATGTTGTTTTTTCGAATCCTTTTTTGAACTCGTCATAATTATTTAAACTCATATATCCTATTATTGAACACATATAAAAATCCTCCATAATAACCAATATGTGCCCAACGTTGGGCACATATCATTATTTTATTATTCTACGTCTAGTAAAGCCTTGTAGCCTTCTTCACCAGTTCTTACTTTAATTACATTTTCAACATCATATACGAAGATCTTACCATCGCCGATGTGACCAGTATATAATGTTTTCTTTGCTGTATCTATTACATCTCTTACTGGAACGTTAGCTACAACAATATCGATTTGAATCTTTGGTAATAATGTAGTTTCAATTTCTACACCACGGTAATATTCAGGCTTACCCTTTTGGATACCACATCCCATAACATGAGATACTGTCATACCTGTAATACCAATTTTCATTAAATTATTCTTTAATGTATCAAGCATTCTTTCCTTACAGATAATTTCAATCTTTGTCATCTTATGATAATCATCATCTGACTTAGCACCTTCAATTACTGTATCTTCCTTGTTTAAGTGAGTTACATCAACTGCCTCAGAAAGAGGTACATCACCAGTAACGCTTAATACTGTAGTTCCTGAATAATCAATAGATTCAACTGCTGGAACGAAATCAGGATATGCAGAGATTAAACCATGCTCTGAAATATCTAGACCCTTAACTTCCTCTTCAGGAGTAGCTCTTAAGAATGGTGTTACACCATCATGTCTCTTAATTAGCTTCATGATACCGAATACTAGGAATGCCCAAACTGCTGTCCAAGCACATACTGCTAATACACCGATTGTTTGGATACCTAATTGTGCGAATCCTCCACCATAGAATAAACCTGTTGTTGTAGAGAATAATCCACAAGCTAATGTACCCCATAAACCATTTAAGAAGTGAACTGAGCAAGCACCTACTGGGTCATCGATATGTAAGACCTTATCGATGAACTCAACACCGAAGCATAATAGAATACCTGCAACTAAGCCGATTGCGATAGAACCAATTAAATCAACTCTAGCACAGCCTGCTGTAATAGCAACTAAACCTGCTAAAGAACCATTTAATGTCATTGAAACATCTGGCTTACCATTTCTAATCCAAGTAATCATCATTACTGTTACAGTTGAAATAGCTGCAGCGACAGTAGTAGTCATGAATACTTGACCCATACCTTCATATCCATCCCAAGTTGTACAAGCTGCTGGGTTGAATCCATACCAACCGAACCATAGAATGAATACACCAAGTGCACCAATTAATACATTGTGACCTTGGATTGCATTAATTTTTACTACCTTACCATTTTCATCTCTTGTATACTTACCAATTCTTGGTCCAACCATCCAAGCACCGATTAATGCTGTTAAACCACCAACCATGTGAATTGAACAAGAACCAGATAAATCAATAAATCCTTGTGCTGTACCATCGATTAATCCCCAGCTATCAGCTAATTGCTGTAACCAACCGTTGTTACCAACACCCCAGTTCCAATAAGCTTCAACTGGATATACGATTGCTGAAATAATCATTGAATAAATACAATAAGCTTTAAAGTTTGTTCTTTCTGCCATAGCTCCTGAAACGATTGTTGCAGTAGTAGCACAGAATACTAAGTTAAAAATAAAGTCTGTCCAGTTATAAACTGAAGCATTTGAACCAAACATATCCTTCCAAACCTGAGCTGCATCGCCGAATAAGCCTCCGGCGATAGCATTCTCAGCACATAGAAGAGGTCCGCCAATTAGAATGAAGGTAACTGTTCCTAAGCAGAAATCCATTAGATTCTTCATAGTGATGTTACCTGTGTTTTTTGATCTTGTAAATCCTGCCTCACACATAGCAAAGCCTGCTTGCATGAAGAAGATTAGTGAAATTGCTATCAATTTCCAGATTTGGTAATCCCAAGCTGCATCTAAAATCATATTAATCTCTCCCCCACTTTTTAATTAATTATTTAACACTGTATAATAAATCTCCATATGAAACAAATGGCCAATAATCCTTATCAACAATTAACTCGATTTCGTCGATAACTGTTCTTAAAGCTTCCATCTTAGTTAATACGTTATCCTTTAGATATGTTGATAATTTAGCACAATCTGTAATCTTATCCTTCTCTACTAGAGACTTTTCAAGTTCTCTCTTGATTTCATAAATCTTATTTGAAGCATCTGCAAGAATAGAAGCTGTATTAGTTTCATATTCAGCATTTAATCCAATAGATTTCTTATTAGCAATGCTGCCAATTAAGAAATTAGAAAATTTGCTAATTGCTGGTAAATAATATTTATTAACCATATCAAGTGCAGTTAATGCTTCAATATTAACAACCTTTGCATAATGCTCTTGAGCTATTTCATATCTTGCATTAATTTCATTTACTGTATAAATGCTATGAGAAGTAAATAAATCTACATTCTTTTTATTTAAATAATAAGGTAATGCCTCTGGAGTTGACTTAAGATTTAATAAGCCTCTCTCTTCAGCTTCCTTAATCCATGCATCATCATAACCATTACCATTGAAGATAATTCTCTTATGCTCAATGATTGTATTCTTAATTAATGCATGTAAATCATTATCGAAATTATCAGACTTCTCTAGGATATCTGCGAATTTCTTTAATTCTTCAGCAACTGCTGTATTTAACATAATGTTTGCACAAGAGATTGATTCAGAAGAACCAACTGCTCTAAATTCAAACTTATTACCAGTGAATGCAAAAGGAGAAGTACGGTTTCTATCTGTTGTATCCTTTGGTAAATCAGGTAATACGTCAGCACCAATCTTTAAGAAGCTCTTACCTTTTGATTTAATAGGCTTTCCTGTTTCAATTGAATCTAAAACCTCTTGAAGCTCAGAACCAATGAACATTGAAATGATTGCTGGAGGTGCCTCGTTTGCTCCTAAACGGAAGTCGTTACCAGCACTTGCAACACTTATTCTTAATAGATCTTGATATTCATCAACTGCCTTAATAACAGCTACTAAGAATAATAAGAATTGTGCATTCTCACTTGGAGTATCACCTGGCTCAAGAAGGTTAATACCAGTATTTGTTGAAATACTCCAGTTGTTATGCTTACCTGAACCATTTACACCCTTAAATGGTTTTTCATGTAATAAGCAAACCATATTATGCTTTTTAGCAACCTTTTGCATAATTTCCATTGTTAATTGGTTATGGTCGGCTGCGATATTTGTTGTTGAGAAGATAGGTGCTAGCTCATGTTGTGCAGGAGCTACTTCGTTATGCTCTGTCTTACCTAAAATTCCAAGCTTCCATAATTCCTCATTTAAATCATTCATGAAATCTTGAACTCTTGGCTTAATTACACCGAAGTAATGATCCTCAAGCTCTTGTCCCTTTGGAGGCATTGCACCAAATAATGTTCTACCTGTATAAATTAGGTCAGGTCTCTTTAGATATACATCCTTATCTACTAAGAAGTATTCTTGTTCTGGACCAACTGTTGTTTTAATAGATGTTACATTTTCATTACCGAATAGCTTAAGTACTCTCATTGCTTGCTTATTAATAGCTTGCATTGAACGAAGAAGAGGAGTCTTCTTGTCTAGTGCTTCACCACTATAAGAACAGAAAGCTGTAGGAATACATAATACCTTATCCTTTATAAATGCATAACTTGTTGGGTCCCATGCTGTATATCCTCTTGCCTCACATGTAGCACGTAAGCCACCTGAAGGGAATGAAGAAGCATCAGGCTCACCCTTAACTAATTCCTTTCCTTTAAATTCCATGATGACTCTATCATCACCTGCTGGTGAAATAAAGCTATCATGCTTTTCAGCTGTTACACCAGTCATTGGCTGGAACCAGTGAGTAAAGTGTGTAGCACCAAGCTCAATTGCCCAATCCTTCATTGCTTGAGCAACGCTATTTGCAACACTAATATCTAGTTCTTCGCCATCTTGGATTGTTTTCTTTAATTTCTTATAAACATCTGATGATAATTTAGATTTCATTACCTTATCATCAAAAACTAAAGAACCAAAATAATCTGTTACTTGTTTCATATTTTCCTCCTAATAAATAAAAAAAGGGCAAGGATATGAGATTTCTCTCTGGCATCCTTGCCTCTACGCCATTATTCTATCGCTAGTTCGAATGCTTGTCAACATAAAAATGATAAAAATTTCAAAAAACGTCAAAAATTGAAATATAATTCCTTAAATCGGCGAAAATTTTGAATAAAAATTAAATAATAGTTGACATCTTGCGTGAATAGTTATATTATATTTTCGAACAATGGTGTTCACCTTTATGATGTTATTGGCGTCATTTTGTAGGGGTGAACGCCTTTTTTTAATTTTATAAGGAAGAGGGTATTATATTATGTACGAACAAGAAAAGGTAGGTTTATATAATCCAAGTTATGAGCATGATGCTTGTGGTATTGGTGCTATAGCTCAAATTAAAGGAATAAAAACTCATAAGACGATTAAAGATGCCCTCAACATATTAATTCATCTAGAGCATAGAGGAGGAACAGGTGCTGAGGATAATTCAGGTGATGGTGCCGGAATCTTATTCCAAATTCCTGATAAATTCTTTAGAAGCGAAAAGCTAGACTTTACATTACCTAAGCTAGGATCTTATGGTGTAGGTCAAATATTCTTATCTAAAAACGAGGATATTAGAAATAAGGAATTATCTATTATAGATGATACATTTAATAAAGAAGGATTAGAAATATTAGGTTATAGAAGAGTTCCTGTAGATACATATGGAATTGGTCAAACTGCAATTAAGACAATGCCATATATTATGCAGGTATTCGTTAAAAAGCCTAGTGATATAGAAGAAGGATTACCTTTCGAAAGAAAGCTATATGTTGTTAGAAGAGTAATTGAAACTCTAGCAATTAAAAATAAATTAAATATATATTTTTGTTCTTTATCTTCAAGAACAATAGTATATAAGGGAATGCTTGTGTCTACACAGGTAAGAGATTTCTATCTAGATTTAAAGGATACTAATGTTGAAACTGCTATTGCGTTAGTTCACTCAAGATTCTCAACTAATACATTCCCATCTTGGGAAAGAGCTCATCCTAATAGATATTTATGTCATAATGGTGAAATCAATACTATTAGAGGTAATGTTAATAATGTTAAATCAAGAGAAGGCTTATTTGAATCTGAAATATTTAATGATGATTTAAAGAAGATTATTCCATTAATTCCAAAGGAATCTTCAGATTCTGCAATGTTTGATAATTTCTTAGAGTTCTTATATTTAAATGGTAGAACACTAGAAGAAACAATTATGATGATGATTCCAGAGCCATGGATGAAGAATGTAGTTATGAATGAGAATTTAAAGGCATTCTATGAATTCCATTCAACATTCCTAGAGCCATGGGATGGACCAGCAGCTATTTTGTTTACAGATGGTATTAAATTAGGTGCTTCACTAGATAGAAATGGTTTAAGACCTTCTAGATATTATGTAACTAAGGATGATTATTTAATTCTATTTAGTGAAACGGGTTCTCTTCCTATTGATGAAAAGAATATATTAGAAAAGAAGAGACTAGAGCCTGGTAAGATTTTATTAGTTGATACTAATGTAGGTAAGATTATTTCTAATGATGAAATTAAAATGAATTATTCAAAGAAGCTTCCTTATAAGGAATGGAATGAAAATATCATTCATGTAGATAAGCTAAAGGCTCATAAGGAAACAAATAATGATGATATTCATTTTATTCAACATGAATTAAATTATACATATGATGAATTAATGGAGGGGATTATTCCTCTTGCTAATAATGATGCTGAAAAGGTAGTATCTATGGGTAATGATTTACCTTTAGCAGTATTAATGGAAAAGGAATTTAATTTATATCAATTCTTTAAGCAAAGATTTGCCCAAGTAACTAACCCACCTATCGATTCAATTAGAGAAGATGTAGTTATGTCTTCACTAATGTATTTAGGTAGAGAAGGAAATCTATTAAATCCTACTAAGGTTAATGCTAGAAGAATTAGAATTGAAAACCCTATTTTATCACAAGAAGAATTTAATAAGGTTAAATATATTGATAAATCATATCAAATTAAGGTAGATGTTGTATCTTATGTATATGATTATAAGAAAGAAAAAATGGGTGATGCCCTAGATAGAATATTTAAGGAATGTGAAAAGAAGATTGATGATGGTGCTTCAATTATTATCTTAACTGATAGAGGGGCTAAGGGATTAAAGATTCCTTCATTATTAGTATCTTCAGGCTTACATCAATATTTAACAAGAGTATCAAAAAGAACTCATGTTTCTATCGTATTAGAGGCTGCAGAGCCAAGAGAGGTTCATCATTTCGCTGCGTTAATTGGCTTTGGTGTTAATGCTATCTATCCTTATTTAGTATATGAAACAATTGAAGAATATGCAGAAAGAGGATATTTAACAGTTGATGCTAAAAAGGCAATTGAAAATTATAGACATGCCACATTAAAGAGTATAACTAAGATTATTTCTAAGATGGGTATTTCAACAATCCAATCATATAATGGTGCTCAGATTTTTGAATGTATTGGCTTATCTGATGAAATCATTGATAAATACTTTACAAATACTCCAAATTCTGTTGGTGGTATTAGTATGGATTTAATTGAAGAAAACTCAATTAAGCTATATCAAAAGGCATTAACTAGAAGTGATGATACACTAGATTCTATGGGCTTACATGGATATAGAAAGAATAAGCATGATCATATTTATGATCCAGTTGCCATATTTACATTACAGGCAGCATGTAGAAGTGGTGATTATAAGCAATATAAGGACTTCACTTCACTATTAAGTAAAAAGAGAATTAATATTAGGGACACATTAGATTTAGATTTCAGCCATTCAATTTCAATTGATGAGGTTGAAAGTGTTGATAATATTGTTAAGAGATTTAAAACTGGTGCGATGAGCTATGGTTCTATATCTAAGGAAGCTCATGAATGTATGGCAATTGCCATGAATATTTTAGGTGGTAAGTCTAACACTGGTGAAGGTGGAGAGGAAAGAAGTAGATATTATTCTACTGATGGAATCGATAGATGCTCCAAGATTAAGCAGGTTGCATCAGGTAGATTTGGTGTTACTATTGAATATTTAACAAACGCAATTGAAATTCAAATTAAGATGGCTCAGGGTGCTAAGCCAGGTGAGGGTGGACAATTACCAGGTCAAAAGGTATTCCCTTGGATAGCTAAGGCTAGACATTCAACTCCTGGTGTTTCATTAATATCACCTCCACCACATCATGATATTTATTCAATTGAGGATTTAGCTCAACTAATTTATGATTTAAAGAATGCTAATAGGGATGCTAGAATCTCTGTTAAGCTTGTTTCTGAATCTGGTGTTGGTACAATCGCCGCTGGTGTTGTTAAGGCTGGTGCGAATACAATATTAATTTCAGGATATGATGGTGGTACAGGAGCTTCTCCTAGAACATCTATTTCTAATGCAGGTATTCCATGGGAGATTGGTTTATCTGAAACACATCAAACATTAGTATTAAATGGCTTAAGAGATAGAATCAGACTTGAAACTGATGGTAAGCTTTTAACTGGTAAGGATTTAGCAGTAGCTATATTATTAGGTGCTGAGGAATTCGGCTTCGCAACAGGACCATTAATCGCAATGGGCTGTATTATGATGAGAGTATGTAACATGAATACATGTCCCGTAGGTGTTGCTACTCAAGATGAAAAGCTACGTAAGAATTTCAAGGGTAAGCCTGAATATGTTATTAATTTCATGAGATTTATTGCTCAGGAATTAAGAGAATATATGGCTATGCTTGGATTTAAGACTATTGATGAGATGGTTGGTCATACTGAATTATTATCATTAAAGCCTGAATATAAGAATAGATTAAATGTATCTAAGCTATTATTCAACGCAAAGGTAGTAAATAGACATGACAATATCTTCAAGGAATATAAGAAGATAGATTTAAATAATACATTAGACTGTAGAATGCTATTACCTTTATGTGAGGAATCTATTAAATATGGTCATGTTAAGGAAATGAACATTGAAATATCTAATGTTAATAGATCACTAGGTACTATCCTATCTAATGAAATTACTAAGGTATATAAGGATAAGGGCTTAAAGGATGATACTATCATTATCAATGCAAATGGTAATGCTGGTAACTCATTTGGTGCATTCCTAACTAATGGTGTTACATTAAATGTTACAGGTGATGCTAATGACTATTTAGGTAAGGGCCTATGTGGTGGAAAGATTATTGTTAAATCATCTGATAAGGCTACATTCGCACCTGAAAAGAATATCATTTGTGGTAATGTTGCACTTTATGGTGCTACATCTGGAGAAGTATATTTAGATGGTATTTGTGGTGAAAGATTCTCAATTAGAAATTCTGGTGCTAAGGTTGTAGCACTTGGCTGCGGATTACATGGCTGTGAATATATGACAGGTGGTGTTGTCGTATTATTAGGTAAGATTGGTAGAAACTTCGCTGCTGGTATGAGTGGTGGTGTTGCTTATATCTATGGTCCTACTAATAAGAAGAACATCAACACTGAGCTTGTTTCTATATTAGATGTTGATGATAAGGATTCAAAGGTAATTAAGGAATTATTAGCAAATCATATTAAATATACAAATAGTGAATATGTATCAAATTTATTATATAACTTTGATCCAAAGGATTATTTTAAGGTATTACCTAATGATTATGCTAAGATTCTATCTTATATGGAAGAAGCAAAGAATTTAGGAATCGAAGATTCTGAATTATATGCATTTAATAAGTTTACGGGGGTGAAATAATGGGAAAGCCTACTGGATTTATGGAATTTGAAAGAAAAAATAAGCCTGAGGTAGAGGTTCTAAAAAGAATCGAAAACTTCAATGATTTTCATATTCCATTTGATTTAAAAACTCAACAGGAGCAAGCCTCTAGATGTATGAATTGCGGTGTCCCATTTTGTCAGTCCGCAATGAAGGTAAATAATAGAAATGTTGGCTGTCCACTTTCTAATTTAATTCCTGAATGGAATCATCTAATTTATTTAGGATTATTTGAGGAAGCCTATAAGAGATTAGAAAAGACAGCTCCATTTCCTGAGTTTACAGGTAATGTATGCCCAGCATTATGTGAGGCATGCTGCTCATGTAGTATAAATAATGAATCAGTATCTATTAGAGCTAATGAACTATTTTTAATTGAAAAAGCATTTGAAAATGGTTGGATTAAGCCTAAGAAGGATATTAAAAGAAATAATGTTAAGGTTGCTGTGATTGGATCTGGTCCTTCTGGATTATCTGCCGCTAAAAGATTAAATGATAATGGCTTTAGTGTAACAGTATATGAAAAGAATGATAGATTCGGTGGATTATTAATGTATGGCATTCCTAATATGAAAATAGAAAAAAGAATTATTGAAAGAAGAATAAATCTTTTAAAGGAAGAAGGAATTACATTCATTAATAATACTAAAATTGGTGTTGATGTTACTATGGATGAGCTAAATGAAAAATATGATGAAATCATTTTTGCTTGTGGTACATCATTAGCTAGACCTTTAGCTGTTAAGAATAATGATGCTAAGGGTATTGTATATGCAGTAGATTTCTTAACTAAGACCACTAAGAATTTATTAGATAAGGCTGAATTTGAATATAATCTAAAGGATAAAAATGTAATTATCGTTGGTGGTGGTGATACTGCAAATGACTGTTGTGGTACCGCTGCGAGAGAAAAGGCTAAATCAATTATTGAGCTTGAAATAACTAAGGAACCACCACTAGAAAACACATTACCTTGGCCTAATTATCCTAATAAAAAGAAGACTGATTATGGTGTATTAGAGGCTAATACATTAATGGGTCATGATATTAGAAGATATGAAACAACTATTGATGAGGTTGTTAAGGAAGATAGTAAATTAACTGGAGTATATATTAAGAAGGTTAAATTCGTTAATGAGGGTGGAAAAACTAAATTAGTTGATGTTCCTAACACAAGAGAATATTTACCATGTGACTATTTAATTATCGCTATGGGATTCTTAGGAACTACTACAGAAGATTTAAATAATTATAAGCTAGATTCTGTTAATAACAGAGTTAAGCTTAATAGTTTTAAGTATAATGATAAGATTTCTGTTTGTGGTGATATGAAAAATGGTCAATCTTTAGTAGTAATTGCAATAAAAGATGGGATTGATTGTGCAGATCAATTAATTATAAAGTATAATTAATCAGTAAGGTTTATTTAATTAATTACAAGGAGGTACTTTATGTACGATATAGAAACAATTTTAGAATATGTTAAGGAAGAGGATATTAAATTCATTAGATTAGCATTTATTGATATTTATGGTAAGCAAAAGAATGTATCAATAATGCCACATGAATTAGAAAAGGCATTTAAGTATGGTATTTCCATTGATTCAATGGCAATTGATGGATTTGAAAGCGGATATAAATCTGATTTATTCTTATTCCCAAATCCTGACACAATAACAATCCTTCCTTGGAGACCAAGAGAGGGTAGAGTTATTAGAATGTTCTGTGACATAAAGTATCCCGATGGAACTGATTTTATTTGCGATACTAGAAAGCTATTAATTAACGCAATTAATGAAGCTAAGAAGAATGGATTAGAATTCCATTTTGGATCTGAAATAGAATTCTATTTATTTAAAGCAGATGATGAGGGTGAATCAACTGGTGTTACTTATGATAAGGCTGGTTATATGGATATCGCTCCTGATGATAAGGGTGAGAACATAAGAAGAGAAATATGTCTTACTCTTGAGGAGATGGATATTATGCCAGAAAGAAGCCATCATGAGGAAGGTCCAGGACAAAATGAGGTTGCCTTCAGATATTCTGATGCCTTAAGAGCTGCCGATGAGGCTGTAACATTTAAGACTGTAGTTAAAACTGTAGCTGGAAGAAATGGATTATATGCATCATTTAATCCAAAGCCAATTAGTGATAAGCCAGGTAATGGATATCATATTAATTTCTCAGTTGCAGGTGGAGATTTAGATAGCGCAATCGAGGGTGTATTAACACACATAAAGGAAATTACAGCATTCTTAAATGTTAGTGATGAATCATATGAAAGATTAGGAAAGCTTATGGCTCCTAAATATATTTCTTGGAGTAGAGAAAATAGAAGTGAGCTAATAAGAGTTCCTGCAGCTAAGGATAATTTTATTAGAGCTGAGCTTCGTTCACCAGATCCACAAATTAATCCATATGTTGCATTTACATTATTAATATATGCAGGTATGGAGGGTATATTAAATAATTATAAGCTTAGACAGCCTGTTGATTCTGATTTAAATAAGGCGTCTGATGTTTTATTAGATAAATTAGATAAATTACCATTAAGCTTAGAAGAAGCTAAGGAAGAGGCTAGAAATTCTAAGTTTGTTAATAAATATATTCCTAAGGAATTATTAGAAAATTATTTAAAATAGATTGAGGTAGAAAAATGCTTGATAGAATTTTTAGTGTACTATTAGTTACATCATCTAAAAATTTCTCTAATGGCATTTTATCTGCTTTATCTGAAACTAATTATGAAGTAACATTATCAGAGACAGTCCAAAAGGCTAAAAGAATGTTAGTTGAAAAGGACTTTGATATCATTATTGTTAATTGTCCAGTAATTGATGATTTTGGTATGGAATTTGCAATAGATGAGGCAATAAGAGATATAAGTGGAATTATATTATTTGTTACTCCTGAGCTTGAATCAGAGGTCTATTATAAAACGTGTGAATATGGAATATTAACGTTGGTTAAGCCAACCTCTAAGGGAATATTATTACAAACGCTAATGCTTCTTAGTGCGACGATTATAAAGAAAGAAAGCATGAGAGAAAAACCTAAGAATTTAAAGACAAGGCTTGAGGAAATAAAAATAATAAATACTGCTAAAATGCTACTTATTGAGCATAAGCATATATCTGAGGATGAAGCTCATAAGTACTTAGAAAAAAGAGCTATGAATTTAAGAAAAAGTAAGGTAAAAATAGCCAGTGAAATTATAGAAGAGTATATAAAGTAAATTGTTATAGGGAGGTCATTGTATGAGTAAATATATTTTTGTTACAGGAGGAGTAGTATCAGGATTGGGCAAGGGTATAACTGCCGCGTCACTTGGTAGATTATTAAAGTCAAGAGGCTTAAAGGTAGCTGCTCAAAAGCTAGATCCTTATATTAATGTAGACCCTGGAACAATGTCTCCTTATCAACATGGTGAAGTATTCGTAACTGAGGATGGTGCTGAAACAGATTTAGACTTAGGTCATTATGAAAGATTTATCGATGAGAATTTAAATAAATATTCAAATCTTACAACTGGTAAGGTATTCTCTAATGTATTAACAAAAGAAAGAAATGGAGATTATTTAGGTTCTACAGTTCAGATCATTCCAAATATAACAAATGAAATAAAGGAATTTATATATAAGGTAGGTAAAAAGACTAACGCTGATGTAGTTATTACTGAAATTGGTGGTACTACAGGTGATATTGAATCTCAACCATTCCTAGAGGCTATCAGGCAGGTTGGTAGAGAGGTAGGAGATAATAATGCCTTATATATTCATGTTTGCTTAGTTCCTTATTTAAAGGCATCTAAGGAGCATAAATCAAAGCCGGTTCAGCATTCTGTTAAAGAATTAAGAGGAATGGGTATTTCTCCTAATATTATAATTTTAAGAACAGATGAAAAGATTACAGATGAAAACATCTTTAAGAAGGTAGCCTTATTCTGTGATGTTAAGCCTGACTGTGTTATTGAAAATACAACATTAGATGTTTTATATGAAGCACCATTAATGCTAGAGGCATCTAATTTAAGTAAGATTGTATGTAGAGAATTAAAGATTGAAGCTAATGAACCAGATTTAACTGAATGGAAGAATATGGTTAATAAGATTAAGAATTTAAAGCATGTTACTAATATTGCTTTAGTTGGTAAATATGTAGAGCTTCATGATGCATATCTATCAGTAGTAGAGGCATTACATCATGCTGGATATAGCTTAAGTACTAATATCAATATTAAGTGGATTGATAGTGAAGAAATTACTAGTGCTAATGTTAAATCATATTTTGAAGGTATCGATGGAATCATTGTTCCTGGTGGATTTGGTAGTAGAGGAATTAACGGAATGATTTTATCTTGTAAATATGCAAGAGAAAATAATGTTCCTTATTTTGGAATTTGCTTAGGTATGCAAATAATGTGTATTGAATTTGCTAAGGATGTTTTAAAGAAGGCTGATGCTAATTCAAATGAATTCGATGATAAGTCATCATATAAGATTATCGATTATCTTGATGGTCAATCTGATGATATTAAGAAGGGAGGTACCTTAAGATTAGGTGCTTATCCTTGTAAACTAAAGAAGAATTCAGTTATTCATAATGCATATAAAACTGAATTAATTAGTGAGCGTCACAGACATAGATATGAATTTAATAATAAATATCGTGATGATTTCATTAATGAAGGTATGACATTATGTGGTCTATCTCCTGATGAGAATTTAGTAGAGGCAGTTGAATTAAGTGATAGAGATTTCTTCGTTGGTGTTCAATATCATCCTGAATTTAAATCAAGACCAAATAAGGTACATCCATTATTCTTAGAATTTGTTAGAGCTTCTTTAGGAGGTAAACATGAGAATTAATTTTACTAAAATGCATGGTTGTGGAAATGATTATATTTATATTAATTGTTTCGACCAGGTAATTGAAAATCCTAATATGCTAGCAATAGAAATGTCAGAGCGTCATTTCTCTGTTGGTAGTGATGGCATTGTATTAATAGAAAAAAGTGATGTCGCAGACGCGAAGATGAGGATGTTTAATGCAGATGGTAGCGAAGGAAAAATGTGTGGTAATGCTATTAGATGTATTGGTAAATATTTATATGATAATCAGCTTGTATTAAAGAAGGAAATTGATATTGAAACATTATCAGGAATTAAGCATTTAGTATTATTTGTTGAGGATGGTAAGGTATCAAAGGTTTCTGTTAATATGGGATTTGCTAATTTTGATCCTAAGGTTATTCCTACAACATTAGATCATGAAATGATAAATGAGGAATGTATTATTAAAAAGAATACATATAATATTACAGCAGTCTCTATGGGTAATCCACATGCTGTAATATATCAGGATCATATTGGTAGCTTAGATTTATTAAAGAATGGTGCATTCTTTGAAAATAACCCAATTTTCCCAGAAAGAGTTAATACTGAATTTGTAAAGATTATTGATAAGAATCATTTAAAAATGAGAGTATGGGAAAGAGGAAGTGGAGAAACATATGCCTGTGGTACTGGTGCTTGTGCAGTAGTTGCCTCATCTGTAAGAAATGGTATTTGTAATCCAAATGAAATTATCTATGTAGAGCTTTTAGGTGGAATATTAGAGATTTCATGTAGTGATAATTATGAAATTACTATGACAGGTCCAGCTAAAAAAGTTTACGATGGAGTGTATGAATATGAATATTAAAATAAATGATAATTTTAATAATATTAGTGAAAGCTATTTATTCTCTGATATTAATAAAAGAGTAAATGAATATAAGAAGAATCATCCAAATGCTAAAATAATTAGACTTGGTATTGGTGATGTTACATTACCACTTCCTAAGCTAATTGTTGATGCGCTAGTTAAGGCATCTAATGAAATGGGTGTAAAGGATACATTTAGAGGTTATCCACCTGAGTATGGTTATGATTTTATTAAAGAGGCAGTAGTTAAATATTATAAGAATATTAATGTAAGCCTAGATTTAGATTCAGTATTTATTTCAGATGGTGCTAAAAGTGATTTAGGTAATATTGTTGATATCTTAGGTGATAATGATATTTATATTCCTAATCCTGTGTATCCTGTTTATGTTGATTCTAATTTAATGAGTGGAAGAAAAATTCATTATTTAAATGGTAATGAGGCTAATAATTTCTTACCACTTCCAAGTGGATTAGATAATAATTCAAAGGTAATTTATTTATGCTCACCTAATAATCCAACAGGTGCTACATATAATTATGATGAATTAAAATCATGGGTAGATTATGCTTATAAGACTGGTTCATTAATTATATTTGATTCAGCCTATGAAGCATTTATTACTGATGATTCTCCTAGATCTATTTATAAGATAGAGCACGCTAAGGAGGTAGCTATTGAGGTATCAAGCTTATCTAAGATGGCAGGATTTACTGGTGTTAGATGTGGCTTTACTATTGTTCCACTTGAATTATTGGCAGGAGGTAGTAGCTTAAATAAGCTTTGGAAAAGAAGACAGGCTACTAAATTCAATGGTGTATCTTATCCTGTTCAAAGAGCAGCTGAAGCTGCCTTATCAGAGGAGGGTGTAAAGGAAAGCCAAAAGAATTTAGCTATTTATAAAAAGAATACTAAGATGCTATGTGAATTATTTGATGAAAAGGGCATTTGGTATTCAGGTGGTGTTAATTCACCATATGTTTGGATTAAGTGTCCAAATGGAATGAAGAGCTTTGAATTCTTTGATTATTTACTAGATAAGGCTAATATAGTAGGTACACCTGGCGTAGGCTTTGGTGAAAATGGAGAAGGATATTTTAGATTAACTTCATTTGCATCAAATGAGGATACTAAGGAAGCAGTAGAAAGATTAAGAAAGATATTATAATGATTTAAGGGGCTGTAAAAAAACTAGGTTTTGAATTTTAATTCATTATCAAGGTTTACAGCCTTTTTAATTTGAAAATTTATTATATTTTAATTATGTAATACAGATGGAAAATTAGTTTTTTTTGAATTACTCAACTATACTAGTGTAGCAGTCTACAAAAAATGTCTTCATAGTGGTATTAATTCACCATATACTCGTTTCACTAAAAGTGTTGAAATTAATATATTAAGTTGTATAATATGTGTGCTATTGGAGGAAATTATGAAAAAGGTAAGTGTAAAATATCTAATAATTTTAATAGTACCTATATTCATTGAGCTAGTATTACAGCTGCTTGCTGGTAATGTAGATAAGATAATGGTTCAAAGTGATAGCCTTGCCACTGCGATTAATCAGGCCAATAGTGTATTAGATTTATTAATTGTAGCTATAAGTGTACTCGCTTCATCATCCTTAATTTTAATTAATCAATATAAGGGTGCGAAGCTAAAGAATGAAGAAGAGGAAGTATATAGATTATCATATTATTTCTATTTATTTGTAGGAATAATACTTTCTTTATTACTATTAGCATTATCTAAGCCAATCCTATTGTTAATGCAGGTTGATGATAATATATTAGGTAATGCCTATTTATATTTAATGATTAATGGTGGTTGCTTATTTTTAACAACTATGATGATATCATTCCAAAATTATTTAAGAAGTAATGATTTAACTAAGGCAAGCCTAATAGTATCATTTATATTTAATATTATTAACGTTATACTAAATGCATTATTTTTATATGTATTTAAAATTGATCCTATATTATCTGTTGCTTTAGGCTCTGTAATATCTAGAGGTATTGGTGTAATTATTCTATATATTACATATAAGAAAAAGGTTGGAATATCATTAAATATTAAGGGAATCTTTCCTATTAAATTAAAGAAGATTAAGAAGCTTGTTAGTATAGGTATTCCTGCTTCATTAGAGGCTATTAATTATTCATTAACACAAATTGTTATTTTAACATTTATAAATATTATAGGCTCACGTTTTGAGGCTGTTGCCCCAACAGCTAAGACCTATACCTCATTAATGGTTTCTATTACATATTTATTTGTTAACGCAACTACAATGGGTATGCAGATAGTCTTGGGAAGATATTTAGGATCAAATGAAAAGGAATTGGCTAAAAAATTAGTTATTAAAACAATGATTATTTCAATTATTGTTTCAACTCTAACTGCATTATCATTCGCACTATTATCTAATCAGATATTTAATTTATTTACTGATAATCAGGAAGTAATAGAATTATGTAGAACTATTATGTTTATTGATATAGCCCTAGAATTTGCAAGAGCTATTAATATGGTTATGGTAAGGTCGATGCAGACATCTGGTGATGTAATGTACCCTACAATTTTAGCTGTGATTTCATGCTGGTTGATTGCGACATTATTATCATATATATTTGGTGTAGTATTAAATATGGGCCTTGCTGGAATATGGTGGGCTATGGCAATAGATGAATCATTTAGAGCAGTTTTATTCATCATTAGGTTTGCAAGAGGCAAATGGATTAAGAAGAATATGGTTACAGCATAATATAATAAAAGAAGCCTGCTTGGTATTTCTACCTTGTAGGCTTCTTTCTTTTCTGTTTGATTTTATCATTTGCCTTATATAGTAATATTGATATTAATACACCAAAGATTACAGCAAGGATTGGTACTAGCCAATCATATACCCAATCTGGATTTTCCGCTATATAGGCCGCATCTACAACTATTATTCCAATTAGGAAATGGAATAAATAAATATATAATGAATATTTTCTTCCTATTAAGCCTAATGCTGATATTTCCTTTTTACCAGGTAGCTTTAATGCTAGAAGGAATAATTCAAGCATACATAATATTTTAAATAATTGAGATATATCATAATCAGCTACTTTTACATTAATTGTTATAAACATAAATGTAGTAAATATTATTGTAAGTATAGCTGTAAACCAAATAGGAGTTGATAGGAATGCCTCCTTTTTAGCTGCCACATAATGTCCTAGTAGCATTATTGGGAATCCGCTTGCTAGGAAGAAGCTTGTATAATGCCAATCAGCATTATATGTGTTAACATATGTTTCAACACCTATACGGAATAATAAAAATATAGGTAATAGGAAATGTGCATATTTATTTAATTTAAATTTATGTATGAATAATAAAACTAAATATGAATATAATAATGCAAACATAAACCATAGCTGATCTGCCTTTATAAGGGATAAATCACCTAGGAATAGTAATCTAGTGATAAACCATGGATTTTTTAAATAATTTAAATAACCATCAAATTGACCAGTTACTAATTGCTCAATTGTCATTAATACAAAATAGATACCTAATACTATACCAGTAATAATTAGATTTCTTTTAAATCTCTTTTTTATATTGTTACAGGCTATTTCATCATCAGAATTATATGCACTATATCCACTAATTAAAAAGAAGAATATAACACCACATATACCAATGGCTGATGTAATCTTTCCTACAATTCCTGGGAATGGGAAATGAACCATTATTACGAATATTGCAAATAGTCCCTTCCAAAAATCAAAGGTATAATTCCTATTTTGTTTATTTAAATTATTAATAGGCATTAAGGCTTCCATAAGACACCCCCATTAGAAACATTGTAACATAATATTTTTATAGTTTTTATCGTAATATTTAAAATAGACCGGTAAGGTAAGTACCGGCCTATTTTAAAAGAAAAGAAAAAATAATAGAACAAAAATTATAAATATATATTTACATTTACTTCAGCTTTATCTTTGTTGAATGGAATGATGTTTCCATCAATTTCCTTTCCATCAACAACCATTTGATATTTACCAGAAGAAGTATTATTGATGTTAATATTGTATTTAACACCTCTAAATATTCTTGTTACCTTTGCGTTCTTAATTTCTTTTGGTAAATGTGGATCTATCATTAATCCTGTATAATCTGGCTTAATACCCAAGATTGCTTGGCTAGCTGCATACATTGTCCAAGAAGCAGTACCTGTTAACCAGCTGTTTTTAGCCTCGCCATAATTCTTAGCATCTCTACCAGCAATTGTTTGTGAATAAATATATGGCTCAGTCTTATGAATTTCAGAAACCTCCTCTAGATATGCAGGACAATTTCTTCTATATACATCAAATGCTCTTTCATTGTTTCCAATGACTGTATTTGCTATAACAATCCAAGGATTATTATGACAGAATACTGAACCATTTTCCTTATATCCCATTGGATAAGATGAAACCTCACCTAATTCAATATGATATTCCTTATAGCACGGATGTAGAATTTCTACACCATAGTCATTTGTTAAAATCTTTTCAACTGAATCCAAGGCTTTCTTACCATAGTCTAAGCTCTCTCCAATTCTTGCCATAGTACAGAAGCCTTGTGGTTCAACGAAAATTTGTCCATCCTCACATTCGTGGCTGCCAACCTTGTTGCTGAATGCATCGTATGCTCTAACAAACCATTCTCCATCCCAACCATACTTAACAGTTGCATCTTCAACAGATTTAACCTCATCTAAAATTTTCTTAGCTTCATCTTTATTGCCAATATTATTCAATATTGTAGCAAATTCCTTTCCATACAATACGAACATTCCGGCTATAAATACTGATTCAGCCTTTCCAGATTCAAAGTTAGATGCTGTTTGGAATGACTCACCAGGAGTTTTTGAGAAGCAGTTTAGATTTAAGCAGTCATTCCAGTCAGCTCTACCTATTAAAGGAAGACCATGAGGTCCCTTGTGAGTAATGATATAATTTAGTGATGCTCTTAAATGATCAATTAATGGTTTTTCTGAACCTTCCTTATTATTGAAAGGAGTAGGGTCATTTAAGATTGAATAATCACCAGTTTCCTTAATATATTGACTTACTGCAGCTATTAACCAAAGCGGATCATCATTGAATCCTCCACCGATATCAGCATTACCACGCTTAGTAAGTGGTTGATACTGATGGTAAGTAGAACCATCCTCGAATTGAATAGATGCAATATCTTTAATTCTTTCTCTAGACTTTTCAGGGATTAGATGTAAGAATCCTAATAAATCCTGACAGCTATCTCTAAAGCCCATACCACGACCTGTACCACTTTCATAATATGATGCAGATCTTGACATATTAAATGTAACCATACATTGGTATTGGTTCCATATATTGACCATACGGTCAAATTTCTCATTATCAGATTTAACATTTAATGTTGATAATAAATTAACCCATTTATTCTTTAATTCATTAAATGCCTTTGATACTTGTTCAGGAGTTGCATATTTATTTTGTAATTCATATGCCTTTTCTTTATTAATTACATGAAGCTTTTCAAACTTCTTATCTTCCTCATTTTCAACATATCCTGTTTGGAAGATAACAGTCTTTGATTCACCTGGCTTAATTTTTAAATTAAACATATGAGATGCAATAGGTGCCCATCCTGAAGCTACACTATTGTATGATGTTTTATTCAAAACAGCAGAAGGATCACACCAAGAATTATATAATCCCATGAATGTATCTAAATCTGAATCAAAGCCATCATGCTTAATATTTGTATGATAGAAAGCGTAATGATCACGTCTTTCTCTATATTCTGTTTTATGATAAATAGTCCTATCATCGATTTCAACTTCACCGATATTCCAGTTTCTTTGGAAGTTTGTTTGGTCATCTACAGCGTTCCATAGACACCATTCAATAACACCATGAAGAGTAATTTTTTTAGTTTCGTTACTATTGTTAGTTAATGTTAATTGATTAATTTCACATAAATCCTTTAAAGGAACGAAGCATAAAAGCTCGCACTTTAAATTATTCTTTTCGCTTTCAAAAACTGTATATCCAAGGCCATGTCTACATTTATAACTATCTAGCTTTGTTTTAAGAGGTAGAAAGCCTGGATTCCAAATTGTGCCATTATCATTGATATAATAATATCTTCCACCGTAATCTCTTGGTACATTGTTGTATCTGAATCTAGTTATTCTTCTTAATTTAGCATCCTTATAGAACATATAGCCGCCACAAGTATTACTCATTAAGCTGAAAAAACCATCCTGACCAAAGTAATTAATCCAAGGTAATGGAGTGTTGTAATTTGTTATAACATATTCATATTCTTTGTCATCAAAATGCCCAAATTTCATATTAGCCCCTTTCGAAAACGTTTAAGTAACCACTATCTTTATTATAAAGGCGGTTTTTTATAAAATCAATACCATTTTTCAATATTTTTTTATGATAATTGAACAAAAAAATCGTTTACGCCTTTTTTTTATGTGATTTTTATGGTAAAATTACGAAAACGTTTAAGAGTTTTTTGTCGTTTAAACATAAAAAGAAAATGGTGATCTAAATGGTTAAAATCAAGGATATAGCCGAAAGATGTGGAGTATCTATCGCTTCAGTTAGTAAAGCACTGCATGGTACATCGGATTTAAATCCAAATACGGCTGAATACATAAGAAATGTCGCTAAGGAGATGGGATATGTTCCTAATGCGTCTGCTAGATTATTAAAAACTAATAGAAGCTATAATATTGGAGTTCTATTTGTTGATAGTACATCTTCAGGCTTAGAGCATGAATATTTTTCATCTATTCTAAATTCAATAAAGAATGAAAGTGAAAATCATGGTTATGATATAACATTTATTTCACATCATTTTGGTAATAATCAGGCTGGAGGACATCTAACCTTTTATGAGCATGCCAAATATCGAAATGTAGATGGTGTTATAATTGCTTCAGTTGATTTTAAGGATCCTGAGGTTATTCAATTAGTTGAAAGTGATATTCCAACTGTAACAATTGATTATTTATTTGATGGTAAATCATCTGTTGTATCAGATAATATCCAGGGTGTAAGAGAAATAGTTAACTATTTAGTTGATTGTGGTCATAAGAGAATCGCATTCATTACAGGTGAGGATACTTCAGTTACTAGAAACCGTGTCACAAGCTTCTATAGAACATGTGATGAGCGTGGTATTAAGGTAAGAGAAGATTATGTTAAAAGAGGTAAATACCATGTTCCTAAGGAAAGTGGTATCGCAACTAGAGAATTATTATCATTAGATGAAAAACCTACAGTTATTATGTATCCAGATGACTACTCTTTACTTGGTGGTGTAACTGAGATAGAAAAGAGAGGAATGTCTATTCCTGATGATATTAGTATTGTAGGTTACGACGGTATTAAGTTATCAAGATTAGTAAGACCAGAGATTACTACGTTTGTTCAGAATTCTACTGAAATAGGTATACAAGCTGCTAGAAAGCTTATTGAGATTATTGAGCATCCAAAGTCTTCATACGCAGAGAGTATTCCTATTCAAGGAAAACTACAAATTGGTAAAACTGTAAAGAAAATTAATTAAAGTGAGGTCTTATTATGTTCGATTCTGATTTTGTTTTTGGTGTTTCAACAGCTTCATATCAAATAGAAGGTTCTATCGACAAGGATGGCAAATGTAAATCTATATGGGATACCTTTGCCTCAAAAAAAGGCAATATCGCTGATAAAAGTGATGGTAAAACTGTATGTGATAGCTATGTTAAATATAAAGACGATGTCAAAATCTTGAAGCAATTAGGCGTAAAATCCTATCGTTTTTCAATTGCTTGGACAAGAGTTATAAATGAACATAATGAGGTTAACCAAAAGGGATTAAATTATTATATTAACTTATGTAAGGAATTAGTTAAAAACAATATAAAGCCACTAGTAACACTTTACCACTGGGATATGCCTCAGTGGTTAGAGGATATAGGTGGCTTTTTAAACGATGATATATCTGACTATTTTGCACATTATACTGATGTAGTAACAAAGGCATTAGATGGATTAGTAGATAATTATATAACAATTAATGAGCCACAGTGTATTATGCAGCTAGGACATAGAGTATGCGTACACGCGCCAGGCGTTAAATATAATGATATGGAGATGCTACATGCAATCCATAATCTTTTAAAATGCCATGGAAAGGCAGTAAAGGTAATTAGAAATAATGTCAAGAATTCAAAAATAGGTATAGCACCATGCTCTAGACCTATGGTTCCAACTGATAGAGATAATGCCTTATTAGAAAAGAAATGCTATGAGAAGTATTTTGAATTAAAAAGAGATTATGAATATCCTAATACTGTATCTATTTATTCAGATCCAGTCTTTTTAGGTGACTATCCAAAAGAATACTATGAGATTTTTAAGGATATCCTACCTAAGATAACAAAAGAGGATTTAGAACTTATTAGTCAGCCAGTAGATTATATTTACCAGAACTTTTATTCAGGCAATTATTGTTCATTAGATAAAAATAACAATTTAATAAAAAATGATTTCTATTTTGGGTATCCAGAAGGCAATATTGATTGGCTACAGGTTGTTCCAGAAACATTATATTATGGACCAAAGTATTTATATGAAAGATATAAGAAGCCTATTATCATTAGTGAGAATGGTTTTTGTAATAACGATACAATTTCCTTAGACGGACGTGTACATGATCCAGAAAGAATCGATTATATAAGAAGATATTTAATAGAGCTAGAGAAGGTTTCTAAGATAGTTCCAATTAAGGGATATTACTACTGGAGCCTATTTGATAACTTCGAATGGAACAGTGGACTAAAGAAGAGATTTGGTTTAGTTTTCGTCGATTATAGAAATGGAAGAAGAATAAAAAAAGATTCATTTAAAGAGTACAAAAAAATAATTTTAAAATAGTTTTTGGACACTATATATAAATATTTATATATAATCCACAAAAAAAGTAAGCGTTTTTCGAAAACGTTTAAGTTTTTTACAAAAAAGTATTTACAAACGTTTTTTTCGAGTGATATAATACAAGTAGCAGTAGACAGAAACTAGTTGAATATTTGACATCGAGTGCAAGAACCAAAATAACAAAACCAAAAGAAAACGCTTACGTAATTAAGACTCGATAAAAAGTATTTAAAAGTTCTGTTTTAATTTCAAATAGCACTTAAACGTTTAAGTGCCAAAAATAATAAAAATCATTTTCAAGAAAAAAGGAGAATAGGGGTTAAAATGAAGAAAAAGATTTTAGGTTTAGGTTTAGGAACTGTACTTGCAGGTGTTACTTTAGCATCATTAACATCTTGTGGTGCAAGTGACGTATTCCACATTTATGCATGGAACACTGAGTTCCAAGGATTCTTTTACAAGTATGTATCAGATGAAAAGACTACAGATTTAGCATCTACAGTTCATCTAGATGGTAAGGAAGTTAAGTTTACTATTGTTCCATCTGATAACGGTGCTTACCAAGAGGCTCTTGATAAGGCATTAGCTAATAATGATAAGGCTTCTCAAGCAGATAAGGTTGACTTATTCTTAGCAGAAGCTGACTACATCTTAAAGTATACTAACAGTGATAAAACTAAGGATGTTTCTAAGTTATCTTACAAGGATTCTGACGGAAAGACTACAGCAGTTAACTTTGATGGTGCATATCAATATACAGTTGAAGCAGCATCAGATTCTAAGGGTGTTGTAAAGGGTGCTTCATTCCAGTGCTGTCCAGCAGGCGTTATCTATCGTCGTTCAATTGCTAAGGCAGTATTAGGTGTTGATGAGCCAGAAGATGTACAACCATTAATCGATAGTTGGGATAAGTTCAATGCAGTAGCTGCACAAATGAAGACTGCTGGTAAGTATATGACTGCATCTTTCGCAGAAACATATAGAGCATTCTCTAATAACGTAACTAAGCCATGGGTTGATGCAAATAACAATTTACAATATGATGATCAAATCACAGCATGGATGGATCAAGCAGATACATTCGTTAAGAACGGTTATACATTAACTGCTGGTATTTGGGATGATGAGTGTACAGCTCAAATGTTCAAGGATGGTAAGACATTCTGCTACTTTGGACCAGCTTGGTACTACAATTTCTGTATGGGTAATGCACAAGATCCAGAAAAGGGTTGCTATGGTGACTGGGGTCTAGTTGAAGGTCCTGCATCATACTTCTGGGGTGGTACTTGGATGTTAGCAGCTACAGGCGGAGATGATGATAACCTAGTTGCTAAGACTATCAATGCATTCACAATCGATACTGGTGTTACTAGAGCATTAGCATTCCAAGAGAACCAATTCGTTAATAACGCAAAGGTTAACCAAGCAGTTTCTAACTACTATGACTTTATGGGTGAAGGAAATGCATTCTTAGGTAATCAAAATGATACAGCATTATACTTAGAGGGTGCTGAAAATATTCAGTTCCAAAATCAAACAATTTACGATCAATATTGTAATGAAGGTTTACAGACTTACTTTGCTGAATACTTAAAGGGTACAGTAAATAAGGAAACTGCATTAAATAACTTCAAGGAATATCTAGGACAAAAGTGCCCAGATATCAAGACTAACTAATTATTAGAATATAAGTCTTAAATACACTTTAAATAAATCTATTTTGGGAGATGTGGCGGGATTTACTCGCCACATTTTCTTAAAAAATAATTAAAGGAGAGGATTGTCTAATGGAAAAAACTTTAGAGGCAAAGCCAACACCTATAAAAAATAAAAAGGTGAGCTATGCTAAATGGGGAATTATTTTCATAATTCCATTCTTCGTGGCATATTTAATTTTTACACTTTATCCTCAAATTTTAACAATTGTTTATAGTTTTACTGAATATCGTATGACGGGAACTGAATTTATTGGACCTTCATTCGTTGGTTTTAAAAACTATGCGTTATTATTCACACCAAATGATAATGGTGAAATAATGATTCTAAAATGTTTATGGAACACAATCATTATGTGGGTAATGGGTGCAGTAGTACAATTAATATTCTCATTGTTACTTGCGTTATTCTTTACAAGCACAAGACTAAACTTAAAATGTACAGGATTCTTTAAATCAGTATTCTATATGCCTAACCTAATCATGGCTACAGCATTTGCATTATTATTCTATGGTATCTTCAATTCTGTAGGACCTATTAATCAGATATTGCAGGCATTTGGTTGGACAACTTCAAATATTGATTTTATAACAGGATATGTGTGGTCAGCTAGAGGATTAGTTGCCACAATGAACTTCTTAATGTGGTTTGGTAATACAACAATTCTATTAATGGCTGGTATCATGGGAATTGATGAAAGCTTATTCGAATCTGCTAGAGTTGATGGTGCATCTTCAACTAGAGTATTCTTCGATATTACATTACCATTATTAAAACCAATTCTAGTATACGTTGTAATTACATCAATGATTGGTGGTTTACAAATGTATGATGTACCTTCTGTTCTTTCTAAGGGTAGAGGTACTCCTAATAATACAACTAAGACACTTGTTATGTTATTAAATGACTATATGTCAGGTAATAGAAACTACGGTGTTGCCGGTGCAATTGCAGTAATTCTATTCATTATAACAGCAATATTCAGTGTGATTGTATTTAAGTCAATTTCAAAGAAGGAAAAGTAGGAGGTAGTGTATATGGATGCTCAATATGGTTATAGTGAAAATAAAGCAGCTAAAACTAAATTAACAATTCAAAGAGTTTTAGTATACACATTCATGATAGTTCTTACTATTATATGTCTATTTTTCTTCTATTTATTATTTATTAATGCGACTAGAAGTCATGCAGAATTACAAGCTGGTTTCTCAATGATTCCTTCAAGTCACTTTTTCGAAAATATGAAATCATTATGGACGAATACTGGTTTAGCTAATGTTCCAAGAGGTATGTTAAACTCATTTATTATTGCATCATTATCTGCAATAGTAACAACATATTTCTCAGCATTATGTGCTTATGGTATTTATGCATATGATTTTAAGGGTAAAAAAGCTGCCGAGGTATTCATTCTAGCAATTATGATGATTCCTTCACAGGTATCATCTGTAGGTTTCGTTCAAATGTGTGATCAAATGGGATGGGTTAACCAATACTGGATCTTAATCGTTCCTGGTATTGCCGCTCCTGCGACATTCTTCTATATGATTCAGCATTTAAGAGCAACACTTCCACTTGAGCTAGTTGAAGCTTCAAGAATGGATGGTTCTAATGAATTCATGACATTTAATAGAATCGTTCTTCCTATTATGAAGCCAGCTCTAGCAGTACAATTGATTTTCTCATTTGTAGCTTCATGGAATAATCTATACTTACCTACATTATTAATTACTGATAAAGATAAAAAGACACTTCCTACAATGTTATCATTATTAAGAAGTGCTGACTTTACAAAGATGGATATGGGTATGATGTATGCCGCAATATTTATTTCAATTGTTCCAGTAATGATAGTTTACATTTTCTTATCTAAGTCTATCATTAAGGGTGTAACAAGTGGTTCAGTCAAAGGATAGAAGAGAGGTATTAATTTATGGCAGAAGTAATTTTAAAGGATATAGTAAAAATTTATCCTTATATTGATAAACCTAGAAGAAAATATTTTGGTTTATTTGGTAAAAAGGTAGTTCCTCATGTAAGAAAGCACAACCTACAAATTACTGATAAGGGTGTTGTTGCTGTACAGAGCTTAAATATTGATATTAAGGATGGAGAATTTATTGTATTAGTAGGTCCTTCAGGATGTGGTAAGTCAACTACATTGCGTATGGTTGCTGGTCTTGAAGAAATTACTGAGGGTGAGTTATATATCGATGGTAGAATTGTTAACTCAATTGAACCAAAGGATAGAGATATAGCAATGGTATTCCAAAGCTATGCCTTATATCCACATATGACTGTTGCACAAAACATGGCATACCCATTAAGAATTCTTCCTCAAAACATAACTTATCAATTTGAGATTGATTTCTTAAATCATAAGATTGAAGAGCAAAATGCTATTAAGGCTGAATTAAAGGAAAAGCTACCAGCTGAGGCATATGCTAAGAAGGCTGAAGCAATTGATAAGGAAATTGAAACTAGTAATGATAGAATTAAGGAATGTGAAGCATGCATCGCAAGAGGTGAAACATCTTATGTAGCTAAGCTTTCTCCTGAAATGAGAAAGTTTAAGGTTATGCAGGTTGCAGAAATGCTTAACATTACAGAATATCTAGAAAGAAAGCCAAAGAATCTATCAGGTGGTCAACGTCAGAGAGTTGCTATCGGACGTGCTGTAGTAAGAAATCCTAAGGTTTTATTAATGGATGAGCCATTATCAAATCTAGATGCTAAGCTAAGAAATCAGATGAGAGCTGAAATCATTAAGCTTAGAAAGAGAATTAATACTACATTCATTTATGTAACTCATGACCAGGTAGAGGCTATGACACTAGGTGATCGTATTGTTGTAATGAAGGATGGCTTCGTTCAACAAATTGGTACTCCACAGGAAGTATTCGATCATCCAAGAAATAAATTCGTTTCAGGATTTATTGGTACTCCTCAAATGAATTATTTCGAAGCAGATTTAATTAAGGAAAATGGTAGCTATTTTGTTCAGATAGATGATTACAAGGTTGAATTATCTAAAGAAAAGCAAGATAGATTATTAGCAAATAATGTTGAATCTCAAAAGATTACATTAGGTGTTAGACCAGACCATATGATTGTTGGTGAAAATGGTATCGATGGTACTGTTGATGTATCAGAGCTTATGGGACCTTCAGCACATTTACATATGACAGTTAAGGATAAGGATGTAATTGTTATTATTCCTACATCTGGTGGATATGTAAATTATGTTGGTCAATCAATTAAATTAGGCTTCAATGGTGCCCTTGTTCATTTATTCTCTAATGAAAATGATAGAAATCTTGAATTCCTAAATGAGGAATTCCAAGAAGATCCTAGAGAAGTTGAAAGAAGAAAGGCAGAAGCTGAAGAAGTTAAGGTAGAGGAGCCTGTACAAGCTGAGGAAAAGGTAGAAGCTGTAGAGGAAAAGCCTGCTGAATAAAATTAATACTAAGCTTTATTTAATAAATCCTTCTTATGGTTGTTTATTTTAAAATAGCTTAAAATAAGTAAAGTGATTTGAAATATAATCACTTTATTTTTATAAAAAAGGGGAAGAACTATGGTTTTCTTTATTAAATTAAGAAATAAATTTGATACAGTTGTTACATTATGCAATGTAGGTGCTTCAATTTATGATATTGAAACAGTCGATAAAAATAATAAGTGTGAATCCATTCTATATACTACAAAGGATTCAGAAAGCTTTATATCAGAAAGAAGTTATTTGGGTAAAACAATAGGAAGAACAGGTGGAAGAATTTCTAATTCTAAATTCACACTAAACGGTAAGGAATATACAATTCCAACTAATGATCCTAATGGATTACATGGTGGTAATGGTGGTTTAAGCTACGTAGAATATAAGTTTAAGCAATCAGAAACAAAGGTATTTCATGAGGTGGTATTTACTTATTTATCAACAAGTGAGGAATCAAAATATCCAGGTGATTTAAAAATATATGTAACCTATAGATTATATAAGGAAATCAATAGATTAACTGTTAATTATAAGGCTACAACTACAGAGGATACATTAGTTAATATATCTAACCATAGCTATTTTAATTTATCTGGTAATGCAAAGAATAATATATTAGATCATTATCTATATATCAATTCTTCTAAGATGGAAAGAATAGAAAAGCTACTTCCAAGAGAAATTGTTGATTGTAGTGAAATTTATTCATTTAAGAAATCTCATAGAATTGGAGATTATTTAATGGATAAGGAAATAATTAATAATACCAATGGTTATGATTTCCCTTATATTTTTGATAAGCAATCAATTGATATTTGTAATATTATCTTAAAGGATAAGGAATCAGGAAGAGTATTAAAAATAGAAACAAGCTATCCTACAGTTGTTGTATATACATGTAATTATGTAGGAAATGAAATAATGAATAATAATAAAAAGATGGAGCCATATTATGCAGTATGCTTAGAATGTATGTTCCATCCAAATACTATTAATAGTGATTTTTTAGATGATAAGTTAGATATTCTAAGAAAGAACAATACATATGATGAAACGATAGAATATTATTTCGAGGTAGAAAATGAATAAATTAAAAGGGTTTAATAAGGGAGTAAATTTAGGTGGATGGCTATCTCAGGGTAGTCTAGAGGAATCTCATATTTCATCATTCATTAGGGAAGAGGATATTAAAAGAATAAAGGGAATGGGATGTGATCATCTTAGATTACCTGTTGATTTTGAAAATATCTATGATGAAAAGAAAAAATGTGATGTTGAGATTGGATATAAATATATCGATTTATGTATTGAATGGTGTAAGAAGTATGGTTTAAATGTAGTTTTAGATTTACATAAGGCACCTGGATATGTATTTGATGATTTTGAATATTCAAGTGGATTCTTTACTAATGAAAAATTAATGACATTGTTCTTAAATATTTGGGATAGCTTATCAAAAAGATATGCTAAATATAGTGATATGATGATGTTTGAAATGCTAAATGAGGTAACAAGCTTTGATGTTATCGAGGAATGGAACGCATTAGCATTTAGATGTATTAAGGTAATTAGAAAGAATGCCCCTAAGGTAAAGATTCTATATGGTGGTGTAGGATATTCTAGTGTAAAGGCTGTTAAATATATCCCAGCACCATATGATGAAAACATTGTATTTAATGTACATTGTTATGAACCTATGGCATTCTCACATCAGGGTGCTTATTGGGTAGATAAGATGCCACTTGATTTTAGAATTTCTTATCCAGTTGAGGATGATAAATATAAAGAAATTTGTAAGATTGTTCCATCAATTGCGAATGGTACATTAGGTGAAAGTGAGAATGCATTAGCTGCACTTAAGGATAAGGATTTCTTTGATAATTTATTTAAAGAAGCTATTGAATGTGCAAATAAATATAATGTAGGATTATATTGTGGTGAATATGGTGTAATCGATAGAGCTGAACCAGCATCTACATTAAGATGGGTTAAGCAGATTAATGCTACATTTGAGCGTTATAATATTGGTAGAGCTATATGGAGCTACAAGAAAATGGATTTTGGTATTATTGATGATCATTATAAGGATATTTATGATGAATTAATTAAATATCTATAAAAGTTTGGAGGAAGATATTTATGAGAGTGGGAGTAGATGTAGGTGGAACTACAGTTAAGGTTGGTTTTGTAGACAATTATGAAATCGTAGATAGATTAGTTGTTGAAACAAAGAAGGAAACATTATTTGATGATGTTTGTAGTGAGGTTAAAAAATATGCTATCAGTAAAAATTATAAAATTGATGGTATAGGCTTTGGACTTCCAGGTCATATAGTAGGAACATTTATTGATAAGCTTCCTAATGTAGGAATTGAGGGATTAGAATTATCTACAATAGTTAAAAAATATTTTCCTAACATAGAAATATATTGTACTAATGACGCTAACGCTGCAGCACTTGGTGAATTATTAGCTGATGAAAACAAGAAGGCATCAGCATATATGATTACACTTGGTACTGGTGTTGGTGGTGGATTAGTTATTGATGGTAAGGTAAGAGATGGTTCTCACTCAAATTGTGGTGAGATTGGTCATATGTTTATTGATTACGTTCATAAATATCAATGCACATGTGGTTTATGTGGATGTCTTGAGACTGTTTCATCAGCAACTGGTATCGTTAGATTAGCGAAGGAATATTATAATAAATTTAAAACATCTCTAGATTATAATAGCTTAACTGCAAAGGATGTATTAGATGGAGCTAAAAAGAATGATGAGCTTGGATTATATGTTTTAGATTTAGTTGCTGAATCATTAGGTAGAGCAATATCAATTATTGAATTAGCAGTAGATGTTGATACATATTATATTGGTGGTGGCGTAAGCAACGCTGGTGATATTCTAATTAATAAAATAAGAGATTATTATAAGAAATATGCTCATTTTGCTGTTAAGGATATTAACATTAAAAGAGCAAAACTTGGTAATGATGCAGGCATGCTTGGATCTGCATATTTATGGTAGTTTTAAATTTATCTTTTTATAATAAGAAAAGGGATGAATCGATTTTGATTCATCCCTTTTCGTTATGGTTTTAAATTTTAAAAAGTTATACGCAAGTGTAACCGCCGTCAACAGCAATTGCTTGGCCTGTTACATATGATGATTCTTCAGCACCTAAGAAGATAGCAGCTGAATTTAATTCACCACTATTACCATATCTCTTCATTGGAACAGATTGGTTAGCGAATTGTTGGAAATACTCGCTATTTAATGTATCTGTTGTAAGCTCTGTATAGAAGTAGCCTGGGCAGATAGCATTAACTGTGATATTAGATGTAGCTAATTCAGCAGCAGCACCTCTTGTGAAGTTTACAACTGCACCCTTTGTTGAGTGGTATGCAATTGTAGGAATTGCTGTATTACCAACTAAACCATAGATAGAAGCAATGTTGATTACTCTACCATAAGTTTGCTTACCGTTAGCCATAGCTCTCTTCATTAAGTTACAGAATGCTTGAGTAACTGCGAATACGCTAGTTAAGTCTAGATTTAATGTGAATTCCCAGTCTTCCTTCTTATAATCTAAAAGTGGTGTACCAGTACCTCTTTCACCACCGGCATCATTAATGATAACCTCGCAATGACCAAATACCTTTTCAACCTCAGCTACTGCAGCGTTGATAGATTCAGTACTTGTTACATCGCACTTAACAGGAAGAACTTTGACATTGTATTTCTTTTCCCACTCTTTAGCAGATTCCTCCAATCTCTCTACTCTTCTTGCTAATAATACTAAGTCAGCACCGCATTGAGCGAAGCCCTCAGCCATTTGCTTGCCAAGTCCAGATGAAGCACCTGTAATGGCAACTACTTTGTTTTTGTAATTGAACATAATATATACCTCCAGCCTTTATTTTACCAAATTTTCCCAATTTAAAAAAGAAATATTTTCCTCACTTCTAATATTATTAAAATAATATTATATAGTGCAAAAAATATAATTTTGATGTTTTTTTGATAAACTGAATTATAAGTAAAAAAACGCAAAAATTATAAGTCAAAATTCTATAAAATGTGTTATTTACAAAATTTAAAAATTTTTGATGAAAAATTATAAATTTTAATTTTAAATGAGCAAAAAACAAATCTTAATTTATGATTTGAATAATGAAAATCAACCTTATTTTAATAATAGGTTTTATAACAACTAATATAGTATTTATGTGCGCAAAAATATACCAATTAAAATGATTAGTTTGTTATAAAATGTTGATAATATGCGCATTATAATATTATTTATAATAATATTTTAAACTATGAAAAAATTGCTTTAATTATCACTATGTTTTTGATATAATCTATTTAGATTTAAAATAAAAAAGGGGATTTTATTTATGTACAAAATTGTAAGAAGAAAAAATCTTAATCCTACTGTTACACAATTAGAAATTGAAGCCCCACTTGTAGCTAATAAGGCTAAAGCTGGTCAATTCATTATTCTACGTGTTAATAGTGAAGGTGAAAGAATTCCATTAACTGTTGCCGGTGTTAACAAGGAAGAAGGAACAGTTAAAATTATTTTCCAAATTGTTGGTGCAACAACAGAATTATTAAACCAAAAGCAAGAAGGAGAATACATCGAGGACTTCGTTGGACCTCTAGGTGTTCCTACTCATACTGAAGGTATTAAGAGAGTATGTGTTGTTGGTGGTGGTGTTGGTTGTGCAATTGCTATGCCAGTTGCTCAAGAATTCCATAGACTTGGCGCACATGTTACAAGCATCATCGGATTCAGAAATAAGGATTTAGTTATTCTTGAGGATGAATTCAAGGAGTGCTCAGATGTTTTACATGTTATGACTGATGATGGCTCTTACGCTAGAGGTGGTAATGTTACTGTGCCTCTAAAGGAAATGTTAGATGCTGGTGAAAAGTTTGATTTAATTATCACTATCGGACCATTAATTATGATGAAGTTCGTTACATTAACTGCTAAGCCATTTAATGTTCCTGTAACTGTATCTATGAACCCTATTATGATTGACGGTACAGGTATGTGCGGTGGTTGTAGATTAACTTTAGTTCAAGATGGTAAGAGAGTTACTAAGTTCGCTTGCGTTGATGGTCCAGATTTCAATGGTTATGAAGTTGATTTCGATGAGGCTATGCTACGTGGTAGAATGTACTATGGCTTTGAAAGAAAGGCTCATGAGAAGACATGTAATCTTCTTAATAAGGAGGTAAAATAATATGGCAATCGATCCAAAGAAGCATGAAATGCCTACACAAGATCCTCTTGTTAGAGCTCATAATTTTAAAGAAGTAGCATTAGGCTATACTAGAGAATTAGCTTTAGAAGAAGCTAGTCGTTGTTTAAATTGTAAGAATAAGCCATGCGTTTCTGGTTGCCCAGTTAACGTAAATATTCCTGATTTCATTTCAGAAATTAAGAAGGGTAATTTCGAAGAGGCTTATCAAATTATTTCTAAGTCTTCAACTTTACCAGCAGTATGTGGTAGAGTTTGTCCACAAGAATCACAATGTGAATCTAAGTGTACATTAGGTATTAAGTTTGAGCCAGTTGGAATTGGTAGACTTGAAAGATTCGTTGCAGATTATCATAATGATAACGCAACTGCAAAGCCTAACAAGCTTCCATCTAATGGTCATAAGGTAGCTATCGTTGGTTCAGGCCCTTCTGGATTAACTTGTGCTGGTGACTTAGCTAGACTTGGCTATGAAGTAACAGTTTATGAAGCATTACATACAGCTGGTGGTGTATTAGTTTATGGTATTCCTGAATTCAGATTACCTAAGAAGATTGTTGCTAAGGAAGTAGAAACATTAAAGCAATTAGGTGTTGATGTAGTTACTAACGTTGTAATTGGTAAGACATTAACAATTGATGAATTATTCGAAAGTGGCTTCGAGGCTGTATTCGTAGGTTCAGGTGCTGGTTTACCTAACTTCATGAATATTCCAGGTGAAGCTTTACAGGGTGTATATTCTGCAAATGAATATTTAACTAGATCAAACTTAATGAAGTCTTATTTAGATGACCCTGTTACACCTATTATGAAGGGTGGTAAGGTAGCTGTAGTTGGTGGCGGTAACGTTGCTATGGATGCTGCTAGAACTGCTTTAAGATTAGGTGCTGAAAAGGTATATATCGTATATCGTAGATCTATGGAAGAACTTCCTGCTAGAAAGGAAGAGGTTGAGCATGCTATGGAAGAGGGTATTGAATTTAAGCTATTAAATAACCCTATCGAAATCCTTGGCTATAACAACCCAGATGATAAGAGAGATCCTAAGAATGGCTTCGTTACTGGTATGAAGTGCATTAAGATGGAATTAGGTGAGCCTGATCAAAAGGGTAGAAGAAGACCTATTCCAATTGAAGGTTCTGAATATGTATTAGATGTTGATACAGTAATTATGGCTATCGGTACATCTCCTAACCCATTAATTAAGAATACAACTAAGGGCTTAGAGGTTAATAACCATGGTGGTATCATCGTTAATGAAGCTGGTTTAACTTCAAGAGAAGGCGTTTATGCTGGTGGTGATGCTGTTACAGGTGCTGCTACAGTTATTTCTGCAATGGGCGCTGGTAAGCTTGGTGCTAAATCTATTCACGAATACTTATCAAAGAAGTAATAAATATGCTGCTATGAAACTTTTGTTTCTAGCAGCTTTTCTTTTTTCTTTTAAAAATACAATTATATTGCAAAATATAATTAGGTGCTTATTTACTTTTTAAATATGGAGAAAAAAGAATATGAAAAAATTATTGAAGTCTTTGTTCTTAAAAATCAAGGCAAAATCTACCTTAAAAACATATCAAAAGCCATTAATAGTAACGATATTTAAGCTATTATTTATTAATTTAATTGTTTTAGTTATCGTAGCTATAATAGCATTAACAATTGATAATAATGGTAAATATTTTGGTGGTAATTTCTTTAAAGCATTTATTACGGCAGTTAAATGGATGATATCAGTAAATTCTATCAATAATTATGATGATAATGATGATTTAAAGATAATGATTTTAGCTGTTGCTGTAATAGCAATAGGTATGATTTTATTATCTGGTGCTATCATTGCAACATTAACTGCTGCTATTAGAGTTTATATTGATAAGAAATCTAAGGCTGAATTAATTCATGCATTCTATTATGGATCTGAAAAGTCATGTATGCTTTTAGGATGGATAAAGAATGGAAACATTGAATATTTAGCTAAGTGTATGGATAATGAAATGGATATTAAATTAAATAAGAATGATTCATTAATTTATATCAAATACTAAAAAATGGCACTAGTTTTTAATTGAACTAGTGCCATTTTAATTTACATGGGTATGTATAGCAACCCACTTGTTACATTTATAAACATAAACTGGATAATATAAGAATAATGTAATAACAGTTAATATCATTCTAAATAAGAACCATTTAAATGCTTCCTTTATTGTTCCTGTAAAATATGCCTTTCTTCCAGAAATACAGGTTCTACTAAATAAATATCTCATTCTTATACATAAAGCTAATGGGATTAATATAATTGTAAATTTAGCAATTTTACCTACTATAAATGAAATGGCTGCCTTTTTAGAATCAAATTTAATAATTGAGTCATCATATTCAGTACCAAAAGATAAATTGGATAATCCCCAGTAATATAATCTATTGAATATAACAAAGGCTAATAAAATAGTAGGAGAAGATAGAATTATCTTTTTTAAGTATAGATAGAAGAAATTAGATGAATTATTTAGCCATTGAATGAAGTAGGTATTTGCTATTACTCCTATTGTTACTGAAAGTATTACAAATAAAATTAACCAAACAATAGTATATTGGTAACAGCTAAATAATGTTCCTTTAAATATTACCTTTTTATTATCGATATACATATTTTTAGTTTTATCTTTCATATATAAATAATAAGCAAGTGGAAGAAGAGAAAGAAATGATAATAAAGGCATTAAAACATATAGAAATGATTTAAAATAAAATTTATATAAAGGATATTCAATTCTACTTTTAGTTTTAGGGATAATTATTCCTGTAGCTAAACATGTTCTTCTTAATTTGCTATTGTTTTTCATATTTTTCCTCTATTACAAGTTATGTAATATTTTATCATTTAATATGCTAAAAATAAATGATAAATCATTTTTATAATTTTTAAATTATTGTTGTATAATGTATCTGTATGTTTATTTTTAATAATCAAAATTTATGAAGGGATTTCTAAAAATGGCAAGTAAAAAATCAAAATCAACATTTAATTTTTTTCTTATAGTAAATTATGCTTTATCAATATTAACCATGGTATTAGTATTAATTGTTACAGGAAGAATGATGAAAAATGATTATGGAACTGTATCATTATTTCTAGGATTTGCTATATTATCTGAGGTAGTATTCCAAATCATTGCGTTCTTTGTTAGAAAGACTAAAAAGGATAGATTTAGAACATTAACGGTCGCAGCCATATATACAGCAGCGGCAGTAGTAGCATTTATTTCAAGTAATAATACAGTATTATTCTATGTATCTACATTCTTAGTTGTAGTTGGTATGGCATTTAATCAATTATTATTAATTATTAGTCCAGATAATACTAGAAGAGATAATATTACTCATATATTATTAGCTATAACATTATTCGCGTTAGGTGTTGCAATATTAGTTAATATTCAAACTGAATCCGCACATTATATTGCATTAATAACAGTTATATTATTGTTATTTGATTCATTAAAGAAGTTAGTATTCCCAACATTTAAGTTTGAAAAGGTTAGATTATTAATTGATATTTTAATTAAAACTCATACACTTGATGTATTAATCTGCTTATTAGCATTTATTATCGCGTTCTCATTTATCCTACCAGCAGTAGAGCCTACTATTACTAACTTCTGGGATGCAATGTGGTATTGCTTCGCAGTAATTACTACAATTGGCTTTGGTGATTTTTATGCAACTACTTTAATTGGTAGAGTATTGACTGTAATTTTAGGCATTTATGGCATTGTAGTTGTAGCGATTTTAACCAGTGTTGTTGTTAATTTTTACAATGAAGTATCTTCAAAAGAAAAAACAACTATCATGGATGATAAATAAAATTTATGAAAGACAGGATTTTGGTCCTGTTTTTTCTTTGAAATCGTTTTGTAAGGGGTACAAATATATATTTTTATGGTAAAATATATATAATACAAAAAGGGAGTGATCGATATGCGTAAAACAAAGATTATTTGTACATTAGGACCTTCTAGTGATAATGAAGAGTTATTAAAGGAAATGATTAAAAATGGTCTTGATTGTGCGAGACTAAATTTCTCACATGGTACTCATGAGGAACAAAAGGTGAGAATGGACAGAGTCAAGAAGGTTAGAGAGGAATTAGGAGTTCCACTACCAATTCTATTAGATACTAAGGGACCTGAGATTCGTGTTAGATTATTTAAGGATGGAAAGGTTGAATTAAAGAAGGGTCAGGAATTTACATTTACTGACAATTTTGATGAACTAGGTGATGAAACTCACATTGGCTTAACATATCCTGATTTAGCAAAATATGTTAAGAAGGGTGTTAAGATTTTAGCTGATGATGGTAAGGTATCATTTGAGGTTATTAGAATTGAAGGAAAGAATGTTGTATGTAAGGTATTAAATAATGCATCTCTTTCTAATAGAAAATCAATTAATATTCCAAATGTAATCGTTGATATGCCATATATTTCTAAGGCTGATTTTGAGGATATTGTTTTTGGCGTTCATGAATGTGTTGATTATATTGCGGCTTCATTTGTTAGAAGAAAAGAAGATGTATTTGCAGTAAGAGAAATATTAGAAAAATACGATACTACTGGAAAGATTAAGATTATTTCTAAGATTGAAAATACTGAAGGCTTATCAAAGATTGATGAAATCATTGAAGCATCTGATGGTATCATGGTGGCTCGTGGTGATTTAGGTGTTGAGGTTCCTTTTGTAATGTTACCAAAGATTCAAAAGGAAATTATTGATAAGTGCTATAAGGCTGGTAAGATTGTTGTCACTGCAACACAAATGCTTGAATCAATGACAACTAACCCAAGACCTACAAGAGCTGAAATATCAGATGTTGCTAACGCAATTTATGATAAGACAACTGCTATTATGCTTTCTGGTGAATCTGCAGCTGGTAAATATCCACTTGAATCCGTAACTGCAATGAAGGATATTGCTGAATATACTGAATCTAACATTGATTATCGTAAATTATATGATGAAATAGATCTAGATTTAGGTGATGATTTCTTATCATCAATTTGTAATGCCGCTGTAAGATGTGCATTCCAGGTAGATGCTAAGGCTATCATTTGTGTTACTAACCATGGTCAAACAGCATTTAAGCTATCAAATTATAGACCATTATGTCCTATCATTTCTGTAACAGTAAATGAAAAGTCATGTAGACAATTAAATTTAGCTTGGAATGTATTTCCTGTTTATGCTGAACAGAAGAATTCAACAGATGAATTATTTAGATATGCTATCGAAAAGGCATTAGAAACTAAGATTGTTAAGAAGGGTGATAAGGTTATTATCACAGGTGCATCTTCAGTAGGTAATGCTGTAACAGATACAATTAAAATTCATATTTTATAATTTAGTAAAAGCCCATTATACGGGCTTTTTTTGTCGTTTTAATTTTTACAAAAAAACTGTTGCATAAAGAAAATTGGTATGATATAATGAATGAGCATTTGTTAAATGCATCGGGAAATAGCTCAGCTTGGTAGAGCGCTTGGTTTGGGACCAAGATGTCGCAGGTTCGAATCCTGTTTTCCCGACCATTTTTTATGCGAGTGTAGTTCAATGGCTAGAACCTCAGCCCTCCAAGCTGATGACGTGGGTTCGACTCCCATCACTCGCTCCAATAAAAAGTACAGCCTTGATTTCGGTCAAGGCTTTTTTGTTGCTTATTCGATTTCTTTTAATCGCTTTTCCAAATAATCGGGTAATTCCTCAATCAGCTTATATTTAGATACACCCAATTTCATCATGGAATTCTTTAATGTAGTTTCTGCTACAAATTTATCGGCATCCTTACAAAGAAGAAGTCCTACTGTTGGATCATCTCTATCTGTCTTTTCCAGAATATCAACTGCATTTACATAAAATATTAGTTGACCAAGATGTTCGGGCTTAAACTTTCCTAATTTAACCTCAATTACTACATATGCATGTATCTTCGTATGATACATTAGTAAATCAATATAGAATTCTTCGTCAGTTGGTGTAGTTAATTTATACTCTTTACCAACCAAGGAAAAACCAGGCCCAAGTTCATTTAAAAATTTAATGATGTTATCTATCATTTGATTCTTTAAGTCTTTTTCGGTTTTTAATTTATTCGTATCCAAGAAGTCTATTACAATTGTATCTTTAAATAATTCCTTTATTGAATCATCAGATTTAACTATATCAGTAGTATCTGGTTCTATTAACGAACGCTCATATGCCTTCATCTCTATTTGATTCATTACCATGGCTCTAGACCAACCATTTTTATGTGTGGCATTAATGTACCATAACATCTCTGTATGTGACTTGGATTTTGGTAATATTACATTAACCAAAGTGCCCCATGGAATTTCTCTCACAGGTTGTGAGATAATTTCGTCTCTAGAAAACTCTTGTGACATTTGGGACATTCTATATAAATTTTGTAAAGAATATCCTTTTCCGTATTCCTTTAAATCGTTCGCTAGATTCTCTATATACTTTGAACCCCAGGTCTTCCTCTGATTGATAATAGTACCTATTTCGTAATAGGTCATTATCATTTGACTATTAACATATACCATTGCCTTATTTTGATTTTGTCTAATAGTCTCCTTAATTTTGTTTAAATCATTAAAATAATCTTTTTCTAACATTTCTTTATTCATGTC